>CAZZZK010000125.1:0-7354 GCA_964658555.1 Vulcanimicrobiota bacterium
GACCGTCGCGCTGGGCGTCGCCCGTCGCGATCGACTCGACGTCGATCGACGCGTCGATCGCGGTCGGCACGTTCGTACCGGCCGGAACGACGATCGATCCCGTCACCGTGCCGAACTTCCCGCGAACCTTCGAGATCATCAGATGCTTGACTACGAACTCGACGTTCGTATGGATCGCGTCGATCGCGTAGGTCTCACCGGTCGTCGTCATACGTCACTCCCATATCGGCATGCGCTTCGTGCGGAGAGAACTTCCCCGCCGCCGCGACTACTATTCCACACGACGCGAACGCGTACAAGAATGCACCGCCCGGTTACTAGGTTACCCGGCGGTAACCGCCTCGAGGCGCCCGGCACGGGTCGCGCGCGGCGCTCGCCTCAGGGCCTCGAATAATGGTCGCCGTCGCCGTACGGAACGAAGAGCGTGTGCTCTTTGAGAAAGCGAAGTTTCACCGTCCCCGTCGGACCGTTGCGCGACTTCGCGATGATGAATTCGGTGAGATCGGGCTCGGGCGCGCTCTCGGGATTGTAATACGCGTCTCGGTAGAGAAACGTAACCATATCCGCTTCCTGCTCGATCGCTCCGCTATCTCGCAGATCCGAGAGCATGGGGCGTTTGTCGTTGCGCGATTCGACGCCGCGATTGAGCTGGGCGAGTGCGAAGATCGGAATCTGGAGATCTTTCGCGGTCGCTTTGAGCGTGCGGCAGATCTCGGAGAGTTCGTCGTTGCGGTTCTGCGACTTCGACGTCGTCGAGGGGCGCACGAGCTGGAGATAATCGATGAAGACGGCGGCCAGGCCCTCGCCCGAATGCAGCCGCCTGCAGCGGCTGCGGATCTCGCTGACCGTGATCGTCCCGGAGTCGTCGATGTAGATCGGCAGCTCCGAGAGCATGCTCATGCCCTTGCTGATCTTCTCCCACTCGTGATCGCCGACGTTCCCGCGCCTCAGGTGCTGCGAATTGATCCGTGCTTCGGCGCAGAGCAGGCGCGTCACTAGCTCCTCGTTCGTCATCTCGAGCGAGAAGATCGCGATCGGCTTCTGCTCCTCGCGCGCGGCGGCGGCGGCCATCGTGAGCGCCATCGACGTCTTGCCCATCGCCGGCCGCGCGGCGAGGATCACGAAGTTTCCCGGCTGGAAGCCGGCCGTGTATTCGTCGATATCGGCGAAGCCCGACGTGAGCCCGGTGCGATTGCCGCGGCTGTGATAGAGGCGGTCGATCTGCTCGAACGTTCCCTTGAGCAGCTTGATGATCGGATTGAAATCGCCGTGCTTCTGGCGCCGGCCGACCTCGTAGACGATCTGCTCGCTGCGATCGAGGGCGCCGTCGACGTCTTCCTCGTTTTCGAAGCCGATGCGCGCGATCTGCGTCCCGGCGTGGATCAGGCCCCGCAGCGACGATTTCTCGCGCACGATGTTCGCGTAGTACTCGGCCGACGCCGCGGTCGGGACCGTATCCATGAGCGACGTCAGGTACGCGAGGCCGCCGACGCGCTCGAGCAGGTCGCGCCGCCGCAGCTCTTCGGCGAGCGTGATCTTATCGAGCGGTTCGCCCCGTTCGTAGAGTTGGTTCAGTGCCGTATAGATCGTCTCGTGGACGTGCGCGTAGAAATCCGCCGCGCCGAGGATCTCGCTGACGGCGGCCATCATCTCGCGATCGACGAGGATCGAGCCGAGCACCGCCATCTCGGCTTCGAGATTGTTCGGCGGTATACGATCGGCGTTCGAGGAGCCGCCCGCGACGAACGCCGCCATCAGCGCGCGGCCTTGCGTGCGCGACGCGGCCGCGATGCGGCGTGCGCGATACCGAGCGCGATGAAAGCATCCGAAACGTTCGCGACCGTCGCGACCTCGAGACCGCCGATCGTCCTATCGAGATCGTGCGCGTTGCCGGCGGGGACGAGCGCGAGCCGCATCCCGGCTTGCCGCGCGGCGTAGAGCTTCTCGACGATCCCGCCGACCGGCCGGACGTCGCCCGTGATCGAGAGCTCGCCCGTCACCGCGACGTCCTGCGGCAGCGGCGTCTTCGTGATCGCGGAATAGAGCACGAGGAAGACCGCGAGCCCCGCCGAGGGCCCGTCGATATTCGCGCCGCCGACGACGTTGACGTGCAGATCGAAATCGAGCGGATCGACGCCCGCGACGGCGCGGATCACCGACGTCGCGTTGAAGACGCTGTCCTTGGCCATCGAGCCCGCGGTGTCGTTGAACCGGATGCCGCCCTTGCGCGGCTCGGGCGCCGGGAACGCGACCGCTTCGAGCTCGAGGACGCCGCCGACGTGCCCGGCCACGGCGAGCCCAAACGCGCGGCCGATCGCGCGGCCGCGCTTCGCGCGGGCGGGCGTGTGCGGCGCGAGGCGGCTCGTCTGCACGACCGTCGCGACGTCGGCCGCGACGATCGTCGGAGCCGCGAGCTTTCGCGGCATCGTCTCCTCGGATCGCTCGCGGTAGAGCGCGTGCCCGTACGCATCGGCGACGATACCGACGGCCTTGCGGCCCTCGATCGTATACGACGCGATCTGCCGCGCGACGCCTCGCCCGAGCTTCACGCCGAGCCGCTTCGCCGCGCCCGCGACGATCGCGCCGATCTGCACCTCGGTGAGCGGTTCGAAGTAGACCTCCGCGCAACGCGACCGGATCGCGGGATCGATGTCGCCCGGGTCGCGCGTCGTCGCGCCGATCAGCACGAAATCGGCCGGCGCGCCGTCGTCGAAGAGCTTCTTGATGTACGCGGGGACGCTCGGATCGGTCGCATCGTAGTACGACGATTCGAACGTGAAGCGTTTGTCTTCGAGCACCTTGAGCAGCTTCGCTTGTAGCAGCGGGTCCATCTCGCCGAGCTCGTCGATGAAGAGCACGCCGCCGTGCGCGCGCGTTACGAGGCCGAGCTTGGGTTCGGGGACGCCGCTCTCGGCGAACTCGCGCCGCGTACCCTGATAGATCGGATCGTGCACGCTGCCGAGCAGCGGATTCGTCGTCTCGCGCGGGTCCCAGCGCAGCGTCGCGCCGCTCGCCTCGACGAACGGCGCGTCGCTCGCGAACGGCGTGTACGAACGCAGCTTGGCGATCTCGAGCGCGAGCCGCGCGACGGTCGTCTTCCCGACGCCGGGCGGCCCGTAGAGGATGACGTGCTGGGGAAACGGCGACGAGATCTTCGCGAGCAGCGAAGCGATCGCGGAGCTCTGGCCGACGACCTCGTCGAGCGACGCGGGCCGCAGCATCGCGAGCGCCGACCCGCCGAGCTTCGTCGCGTCGAGCGCGACCAGGTCGTCGAGCTTCTGCCGGCTCGCGGGCGTCTCCGGGCCCGCGTCGTCGCGGATCGCTTCGAGACGGAGTTCCTTGAGATACTCCTGATGGCGCTGCGCCATCTTGACGTTGACCTTCGTCTCGATCTTCGCTTCGACGCTGTGCTGCGCGACGAGATCGGCGAGCCCGTCCTCGATCTCCGCGATCGCGATCTGATACTTGCCGGGCTGCACGAGCCGTTCGAGCGTCGGATCTTCGAAGACGAGCCGCTGCAGCGCGAGGATGCGCTCGGGGAGCGCGGTCGAGCGCATCAGCTTGAGGGCGTCGAGCTTTCCCGCGCGCAGCACGAGCTTCTCGGCCCCGATCGCGTTCGCGAGGACGTCGTACAGCGCGCCGACGTACCGGCGGATGCCGTCGTCTCCGCCGTACTTACGGCGGAAGCGGGCCGCTTCGTCCGGGCCGCTTCCCCCAGCCATGCGTCGCCCTCTGCTCGGCTAGGCCGTCGCGGCGACGACTTTAACGGTGCTGGTCGCGACGATGTTCTTGCCGAGGCGGATCTCGACTTTGTAGCTCCCGAGCGACTTGATGTTCTCGGGCACTTCGATCTTATGGCGATCGATCTCGATCTCGAGCGCCTTGTGGATCGCTTCGGCAACGTCACCGTTGGTCACGGCGCCGAAGAGGCGGCCGTTGCCGCCGGCCTTCACGGGGACCGTGATGACGTATCCCTCGAGCTGCTTGCCGAGCGCTTCCGCACTGGCGACGGCCTCCGCATCGCGGCGCGCCTTCGCCTTGCGCTGCTGCTCGAGCAGCGCGAGCGACCCCTTCGAGGCTTCCGCCGCGAGGCCGCGCGGGAGCAGATAGTTGCGCGCGTAGCCGTCGGCGACTTCGACGACGGTTCCCGTCGTACCGAGCGGCTTCACGTCGCTCATCAGAATGATCTTCATAACGTTACTCGGCTGCTAATCGGCGACGAAGGGAAGGAAGGCGATGACGCGCGCGCGCTTGACGGAAACGGTCAGCGAACGCTGATGTTTCGCGCAGTTTCCGCTGATGCGCCGCGGTAAGATCTTCCCGCGCTCGGAGATGTATTTGCGCAGCCGCGTGACGTCTTTGTAATTGATGTCGGGCTGCTTCTCGGCGCAGAACGTGCAGATCTTGCGCTTCGGGCGCCGTTCTTTTTTCGCGGAATTCCGCTTCTTGGAGGTGCTGCTGCTAGCCATGGGGTCCTTCCTGATATGTAGGTGGTGACGGCCGCGCGATCCACGGAAGGATCCGCAACCCTACACACGTGACGCGAGCGCCACGGCCGGTCGTGCCGGCATGCCGCCTCGCGCGCCGGCAAAAGCGCCGCGAGACAACTCGGGGAGTATATCGCAACCGGCCTCGAAACGCCAGCCTCGTCGAACGGTCCGGAGCGCGAGCGCCCCCGGCGCCGCCCGCCGAAGCACGGGCGAGCGCCGCGAACGGGGAGGACCTTCTGCGCGCCTCGGTAGCCGGTGCTCCTCGGCGCGCGACCCGGCGCTAGAGTTTCGCCCGCGCCTTGCGCGCGAAGAGTCCGGCGAGTGCGATCGCGAACCACAGCGGCGGGACGAGCGCGACGAACACGAGGAAGACGAGATCGCCGTTCATCGCGCGACCAGCACCGGGGCGGCGGATGCGACGTCGCGGCCGTCCGAACCGCGATCGCCGGGCGGCTCCGGAGCGCCGGCCTCGCGCGCAATGATCATGAGCGCCCACTCACCGTATTCGCGGTTCTTCATCATCACGAGACCGGGCGTCGTGAACCACGATTCGACCCACCAGATGCCGAGGCCGTTGAGCGAAACGACGGCGGCGGCGAATGCGGGCCACTGACCGCGGTAGAGATTGCTGCCGATCGGTCCGAGACCGACCGCGAGGAACCAAGCGACGGCGACGTTCTTCGGCCGTCGCGACTCGTAGAGCTCGTAGAAACGACGGCGCGTTTGCCGATCGAGCGGCATCGTCATCTCGCGCACGTGATCGTCGAAACGCGCGACGTTGAGAAAGAAGTAGTTCGCAGCCGCCGCGAGCAGCGCGAGTACCAAAATGACGAACGTCACCCACGCGACGACGAACACTTCGAGACCGACGCCCGCGAACGAGAGAACGACGAATGCGACCATGCGCGCATTCGACGGGTGCCCCGGCAGGCGAGTTCCCACGATCTCGCCGCTCGCCCGGTCCGCGCGAAGCGAGGAGATCGGGGCCCGGTGCCGCACGTCGGCTGGCATGGCCGCAAAGAAAAAGATCGCTCCTCCGAAGCCCGACATGACGCTCCCCTGGTCGGAGCTCACGCGCGCGCAGCAGAATCAGCTCTACACGAAGGCGCTCCACGCGTACGGAAAAGGCGAGGGGCCGAACCCGAGCACGAGCGGCGCGTTCGATCGCGAGAAGCGCAAAGGCGAAGCCGATGCCGCTTCCGCGAAGACCGCCTGAGGGCGGCCGCGCTCTAGGCGATCTCGCGATAGAGCGCCGCGTAGCGCGCGGCGGGACGTTTCCACGAGACGTCCGCACGCATGCCGTTCGCTCGCATCCGCGCCCACGTTCCGCGATCGGCGAAGAGTTGCGTCGCGCGAAGCACCGCGGCTTCGAGCGCGTCTCGCGTCGGCGGGCCGAAGACGACCCCCGTCGCGACGCCGGCGTCGATCGCCATCTCGTTCGCGTCGATCACCGTATCGGCGAGGCCGCCGACGCGCGCGACGATCGGAACGGCGCCGTAGCGTAACGCGTAGAGCTGCGTGAGTCCGCACGGTTCGAAACGCGACGGGACGAGGATCGCGTCGCAGCCCGCCTCGATCAGATGCGCCGTCGGTTCGTCGTAGCCGAAGCGGCAGCCGACGCGGCCGGGATAGGAGCGTTCGGCGCGCGCGAACGACGCTTCGAGATCGGCGTCGCCCGAACCGAGCAGCGCGATCTGCACGCCCGCCGCGACGAGCGACGGGATCGCCTCGAAGAGCAGGTCGAGGCCCTTCTGCGACGTTAAACGGCTGACGACGCCGACCAGGAGCGCACGCGGGTCGTGTGCGAGCGCGAACGTCTCGCGCAGCGCCGCCGTATTCGCGCCGCGGGCCGGACCCGTCGGCTCGGCGTACGTCGCCGCGATGAGCGGATCGCGTGTGGGATCCCACACCTCCGTGTCGATCCCGTTGAGGATGCCGGAGAGCACGTCGGCACGGCTGCGCAGCAGACCGTCGAGCCCCATGCCGTCGTCGCGCGTCAGGATCTCGCGCGCGTACGTCGGCGAGACGGTCGTGATCCGGTCCGCGTACCGCAGGCCGGCTTTCAAGAAGCCGATGCGGCCGTAATATTCGATGCCGTCGGGCGTGAAGAGCGACGCGGGCAGCCGCAGCTCCGCGAGCATCGACGCCGCGAACGTCCCCTGGTACGCGAGGTTGTGCACGGTCGTCACCGTCGCCGGACGCCGTTCGCGCGGCGCGAGATACGCGAGCGCGAGCCCGCCTTGCCAATCGTGCACGTGGACGACGTCCGGCCGATACGTCGCGAGCGCTCCCGTCGCGATCCCGGCCGCGGCGAACCCGAGTGCGGCGAAGCGCTGCGCGTTATCGGGCCAGTCGACGCCGTCCGGGCCGAGGTACGGATTGCCCGCGCGCGCGTACAGATGCGGCGCGTCGACGACGAAGAGGTCGAGGCCCGCGGCACGTCCCGCCACGATCGTCGCCGGGCCGCCGAAGAGGTCGTCGAACGCGGCGACCTCCGCGCGCGACTCGAGCCGCTTCACGACGGCGGGATAGCCCGGGACGAGCGTCGTCACGGCGACGTCCTCGCGCGCGAGCGCCTTCGGCAGCGCGCCCGCGACGTCGGCGAGACCGCCCGTCTTCACGAGCGGGAAGATCTCCGACGCGACGGAGAGGACGCGCAGCGCGGGCACGGCTAGAGCGCATCGATCATCGATTGCGTGATCAAACAGATGCCGCGCTCGGTGCGCCGGAAGCGGCGCGCGTCGAGGTCGGGATCTTCGCCGACGACGAGACCGGTCGGAACGCGCACGCCGCGATCGATGATCACGTTCGAGAGGCGCGCGTGGCGCGCGACGTCGACGTACGGCAGGACGACGGCCCCATCG
>CAZZZK010000126.1:0-7330 GCA_964658555.1 Vulcanimicrobiota bacterium
GCGCTCTATTGTCTATGCGCGCTCTCGCCGCGGCCGGGCGGCCGCGAAGCGGCGCTGAAATATCTGCTCCTCTCGTCGACGGCCTCGGCCGTGATGCTCTACGGGATGGCGCTGCTCTTCGGGGCGACGGGGAGCGTCGCGCTCTCGGCGTTCTCGGCCGTCCCCGTATCGCAATCGCTCTTCGATCTCGGCGTCGGCCTGTTCTTGGTCGGCATCTGCTTCAAGCTGAGCCTC
Organism: Vulcanimicrobiota bacterium; assembly: GCA_964658555.1. Lineage (GTDB taxonomy): Bacteria > Vulcanimicrobiota > Vulcanimicrobiia > Vulcanimicrobiales > Vulcanimicrobiaceae > CAZZYZ01. Next base: position 235 of record CAZZZK010000126.1, read on the forward strand.
GCGCCGTTCCACGTCTGGACGCCCGACGTTTACGAGGGTGCGCCGCTGCCCGTGACCGCCTTCATGAGCGTGGTGACGAAGGCGGGGACGCTCGCCGTGCTCGCGCGATTCACGTACGCCGCACTGCCCGACACGGCGGCGCACGCGCTGCTCGTGCCGCTCTGGATCGTCGCGGCGCTCTCGATGATCGTCGGCAACGTCGCCGCGCTCGCGCAGCACGACATCAAGCGGCTCCTCGCGTACAGCGGCATCGCGCAGCTCGGCTACATCGTCGCCGCGCTCGCGGGCTCGACGACGGCCGGTCTCCGCTACGCGATCTTCTATCTCGCCGCATATACGTTTATGAATCTCGGTGCGTTCGCCGTCGTCGCGCTGCTGGGCTCCGACCGCGGCGAGAACGCGAGCCTCGGCGCCTTCGCAGGCCTCGGCTATCGCCGGCCCGCGCTCGCCGCGCTGATGACGTTCTTCCTGCTCGGTCTCGCGGGTCTGCCGCCGACCGCGGGCTTCACCGGAAAGCTGCTCATCCTCGCGAGCGCCGTCGGCGCGGGCTACTCGTGGCTCGCCGCGCTGCTCGTCGTCGGCACGGCGATCTCGATCTACGCCTACTTCAAGATCGTGCGCACGATGTACGTCCGAACGGTCGGCGCCGAGATCGTGCGCCGTACCCCGGCCGCGGACGTGCTGCCGTGGGTCGGCGTCGCGCTCTGCGCCGCGGCGACGCTCGTGCTCGGCTTCTATCCGATCGCGCCGACGAACGTTCTACCGCTCGTAAAATAAGTCGGAGCGGCGCTCCGTTCTCGTGTGAGGCGAAGCACCGCTACGCGGTGCGGGATTATCGTTGCGGAGGAGGCGTCGCAGCCGTGCCCGGACCGGCAGGGTGTAAGAGCCGGTCGAGCGCGGCGGTCGTCGCCCGCTCGGCAACCTGTACGGCTCTTCATTGCGGTGCCCGGGCGGGCGAGAGCGAGCCGGGAAAAGAGCCGATAGGCGCGCCGGAGGCCTTCGGATGCCCGCAAGTTCGCGAGCGTAACGCACGCAGTCCGCGATCCGTCCTCGTCCGATGCCGAGGTACGCGCGGCCCGTTTCGCGATCGTACATGGCGGGCGCAGGCCGCCGTCTAACTGGTGCGGATGGTCGACACGACGTCTCCCGAAACGAGCGAAGCGAGCGCGTCTTCGCCGACGGTTCACGATTTCGGCCTCCGGCCGCAAGTCGATTACTACGCGCTCGACGAGCTCCTCCGACCGGACGAACGGGAATTGCGCGCGCGCGTGCGGGCGTTCGTCGATGCCGAGATCACGCCCGCCATAACGCCGTACGTCGAACGCGGCGAATTCCCGGCCGCGCTCGCCTCGAAGCTCAAGGACCTGAACATCGTCGGCGGCTCGATTCGCGGGTACGGCTGCCCGGGCCTCAGCTATCTCGCGACCACGATCGTCGCATCGGAGCTCGCGCGCGGAGACGGCAGTATCTCGACGTTCTACGGCGTGCATTCGGGGCTCGCGATGGGCGCGATCGGCTTCTACGGATCGCCCGAGCAACGCGAACGCTGGCTGCCGCCGATGGCCCGAATGGAGACGCTCGGCGCCTTCGCGCTCACGGAACCGGATCACGGCTCGGACTCGATCGCCCTCGAGACGCGCGCGCGGCGAGACGGCGATGCCTACGTCCTCGACGGCCGCAAGCGCTGGATCGGCAACGGCACGAACGCGGACGTGATCGTGACGTGCGCGCGCGACGAAGCGGGCGACGTGGGCTGCTATCTCGTCGAGCGCGGCACGTCCGGCATGACGGCGGAGCCGATCGACGGAAAGATCGGGAAACGCGCGATCGTGCAGGCCGACATGCGCTTCGACGGCGCGCGCGTCCCGGCCGGGAACAAGCTGCCCGGGGTGCGGTCGTTCCGCGACCTCGGGAGGCTGCTCGGCGCGACGCGGGGCGGCGTCGCGGCGGAAGCCGTCGGCCACGCGACGGCGGCTTACGAGTGTGCGCTCGCCTACGCGAAGGAGCGCACGCAATTCGGCAAGCCGATCGCGAGCTTCCAGCTCGTGCAGTCCAAGCTCGCGCACATGCTCGCCGATCTCACGACCATGCAGCTCGTGCTCTTCCGGCTCTCGCAGCTCGCCGAGGCGGGTACGCTGACGGCGGGGCAAGCCTCGCTCGCGAAGATGAACAACGCCGCGTCGGCGCGGCGCATCTGTGCCGACGCCCGCGACCTGCTCGGCGGAAACGGCGTGCTGCTCGCCTATCAGGTCGCGCGGCACATGCTCGACGCGGAGATCGTGTACACGTACGAGGGCACCGACGCGATGCAGGCGCTCATCGTCGGCAAGGACATCACCGGCATCGCGGCGTTCGCGTAGCCGAACGGATCGTCCGGCCGGTGTCTACACGCGCTCGTCTGCCGATGGTATCGTGATGCCGATGATCGAGACGAGCGCAAGCAGTACCGAGCGCCGCGCGGCGCAGCCGGGCGGCCGCGTACGCACGCGGCGTCGGCGCTCCCGCCCGGCGATCGTGACGCTCGTGGCCGTCGTCGCGTTCGCGCGCGTCGAACCGGCCGAGACGCCGGCGCAAGGCGCGCCCGCCTCGGATGCGGGGGCGCCCGCGTCGTCGTCGTCGTCGGCGCCGTCCGATCCGTGCGCGTCGCTCTCGTCGCTCGTATCGCGCCCGACGTTTTCGACCGCGGTCTGCGCGGTCAAGGCGGACGATCTGCTGATCGAGACGGGGTATACGAACGCGACGACGAGCGGCAGCGGCGCGAACGGCACCGTCACCTATCCGCAGGCGAATCTGCGCGTCGGGCTCGGCGGCGGACTCGAGTTCGATCTCGTCCCGCCGTCGCTCGCGCGCTACGCCGGAACGCTTCGCGCGAACGGCATCACGGACGGTGCGATCGGGGCGAAGTACGAGATCGGCGACACGAGCAAATTTTCGTACGGCCTGAACGTCCTGTACACGCTCGCTTCGGGAACGGCGCCGTTCTCCGGTTTCGGCGACGGCATCCTCGCGAACGCGAACGCGACCTACACGGTTTCGCCCGCGGTCGGGCTCTACGCGACGTTCGGCTACAACGAGCAGAGCGCCGGTACGCAGACCGTTCCCGCGCGTTATCACGATTATCAGACGTCGCTCGGCGGCTCGCTCGCGCTTCCGCCGAACGTGAACGTGTTTTTCGAAGGCTTCGATCAGTCGTCGACGGGCGTCGGCCTCGGCGGCCGATTCGCGATCGACACCGGTATCGAGAAAGACCTCGGCTCGCGCGTGCAGCTGGACGCGAATTACTACGATTACCTCGGGGTACAAAACGGCGGTCACCAGCACTCCGTCGGATTAGGCGCGGCGTATCTCATCGGGCGCTGACGACCGAGGCGCGATCGGGAGCCGGTAACGCGTCGCATCCCGCGACGGTGTTTATCGAACACCAGTTCGGGTATCGATGCGATATGTTCGATGAAGTTCGCAGCAATTCCATGATGGCTCACCTGCTCGATTCGCTCGATCGCGGCGACGATATCGGGCACTACGGGCGGCTCGTCTTCGCGATGGTCGCGCGCCACTTCGGCTCGGAGGACGACGTCGTCTCCGAGCTGCGCAAAGATAAAGATTTTTCCGAAGAGGACGCGCGGGCGCTCGTCGCCCAGGTCGTCGAGGCGAATTACAATCCGCCGAAACGCGCGAAGATTTTAGAGTATCAGAAAGAGCAGTCGTTTCCGATCATCCCGGATCCGAGCGACCCCGATGCCGGAAACGTCTATAAAGATCTGAACTTTCCCGATGAGGTCTACAAGCACATCGAAGAATACCGCGAAGCGAAATCGCACGCGAACGCGTAGCCTCGTCGCGATCGCGGCGCCGCTCGTCGTAACGGGCGCCGCCGCGGTCGTCTCGGCCACGTTTCATGCGCCCGGTGCGGCGGCGATCGCCCGTCCCGCGAGGCTTTCCGTAGCGACGATCGATTGGCCGACGTTCGGCGGGTCGGCGGCGAGGGCGGGTTCGCTTCCGGGCGATCGATCGATCACGCCGAAGAACGTGCGCGGACTGTCTCGCCGTTGGGTCGCGACGTTCGCACGCGGTGCCGATACGGCGCCGATCGTACTCGCGCACGTCCCCGGCCGCCGCGTCGGCGATCCGCTCGTCGTCGAAACCGATACCGGCGGGACGACCTACGCCCTCGACGGCGCGAGCGGCGCGATCGTGTGGCGCTTCGCGACGAGCGGCCCGAAGATCACGACCTCGGTCGCCGTCGCCGGCAGCGGAGAACGAATCCTCTACGTGCCCGCCGTCGACGGCCGCGTGCACGCGCTCGACGCGGCGAGCGGCCGCGAGATCTCCGCACCCGGATTTCCGCTCGCGATCACGCGCATGCCGGACGTCGAGAAGAACGCCTCGGCACTCTCGCTCGCCAACGGCTATCTCTATGCGGTAACCGGCGGCTATATCGGCGATGCCGGGCCGTACGACGGGCACGTCGTCGCCGTACGGCTCGCCGACGGTTCGACGCGCGTTACGAATTCGCTCTGCAGCTCGATCCACGGGCTCCTGCTCGACCGCGGATACGATGCTCGCAGCGCGGCATCGTGTCCGCAGCAACGGTCGGGGATCTGGTCGCGTGCGGGAGCCGTCGTCGATCCCGATCCGTCTCAGCACGGCCGAGTCTACGCCGCGACGGGGAACGGTGCGTTCGACGCGGGCACGGGCGGGAGCGATTACGGCGATAGCCTGATCGCGCTTCGAAGCGACGCATCCGGCATCGTCGCGTCGTTCACGCCGCGGGACTATGCGGCGCTCGAAAGCGACGACGCGGATCTCGGCAGTACGGCGCCCGCGATGCTCCCGCGCGAGAACCGAAGCGACACCCCGCTGCTCGCCGTGCAAGGCGGCAAAGGCGCGCGGCTCTACCTTCTCGATCGTGAACGTCTCGGCGGCGTAGGCGGCGAACGGCAGGCGCTCGCGCTGCCGGCGCAGCTCTTCTCGGCGCCCGCGGTGTGGCGAGACGGCTCGCGCACCTGGGTTTACGCCGGATTCGCCGATGCCGACGCGGGCCTCCGCGCGTTCACGGTCGAGACGGACGCCGCACGACGGACGCGGTTGCGGCCCGCGTGGAGTGCGAACGTCGCCGCGACGTCGCCCGTCGTCGTCGACGGCGTCGTCTTCGTCGCGGGCGACGGCGCGCTCCGCGCGCTCGACGCGCGCAGCGGGCGGCCGCTCTGGTCGTCCGCGGAGAGCGGCGCGGGCGGGTCGATCGGCGGCATCCATTGGCAGAGCCCCGTCGCCGTCGACGGCTGGGTCTACTGCTCCGATCAGAGCCGGCACCTCACCGCCTACGCCGTACGCGATCCGCGCTGAGCGAAGTCCGACGGCCGGTCCCGCTCGTGAACGTCGCCGTCCTTCATCGCATCTTTCTTCGCGACGGGCGACCGGCGACGCTCGGATCGGCGTTCGCCGATGCCTCGCCCGGTGCCGTGGTCGACGAACGAGCGGCACCGTTCACGGCTCTCGGTCCGTTCGTTCGGCGAACGTAAGGCGGTTTCCGAACGGGTCGTCGATCGTCATCGTCAGCTCGCCCCACGGCGCCCGCTCGATGCCCGGGCGCGCGAACCGATAGCCCTTCGCGTTCAGTTCGAGCGCGTACGATTCCAGCCCGCCCGTCGAGATTCGAACGTGCACCCCCGCGACGCCGTCGCCGCAATGTTCGCTCAGATGCAGCACGGCCGTTCCGCTCGAGAGCTGCATGTAGAGCGGGAGATCGTCCGCGAACCGGTGCTCCCAATCGACGACGAATCCCAAGAAGTCGACGTAGAACTCGCGCGCCTTCGCGACGTCGAACATGCGCAGGATCGGGACGACTCCCCCGAACGTGGTTGCCACGTTTACGATAATTCGAACAGGCCGGCGGCGCCCATGCCGCCCGCGACGCACATCGTGACGACGAGGAAGCGCGCGCCCCGCCTGCGTCCCTCGAGGATCCCGTGCAGCGCCATGCGCGCGCCGCTCATGCCGTACGGATGCCCGATCGCGATCGCGCCGCCGTCGACGTTGAGACGCGCGTCGTCGATGCCGAGCCGGTCGCGACAGGAGAGCGTTTGGACCGCGAACGCCTCGTTGAGTTCCCACAGATCGATGTCGCCGATCCCGAGACCGTGCCGTGCGAGAAGTTTCGGGACCGCGAGCGCCGGACCGATCCCCATCTCTTCGGGCGCGACGCCCGCGACGGCCATGCCGCGATAGACGGCGAGCGGCTCGAGGCCGTGGCGCGAGGCGTACGCGTCGCTCGTGAGGACGAGCGCCGCCGCGCCGTCGGAGAGCTGCGACGCGTTCCCCGCCGTAATCGTCGACGCGGGATCGAACGCGCTGACGCCCTTGAGCTGCGCGAGCGCGTCGCGTGTCGTATCCGGCCGGTTGCCCTCGTCGGCGGCGAGCTCGAAGAGCGTCTCGCGAACGGCGCCGGTCGCCGCGTCCCGTGCGTAGCGATACGCGGAGAGCGGCACGATCTCCGCATCGAAGCGGCCCGCGCGCTGCGCGGCGGCGGTACGCTGCTGGCTCTGCAGCGCGTAGGCGTCCTGCGCCTCGCGCGAGATCCCGCTGCGCTTCGCGAGCAGATGCGCCGTCTCGATCATCGGCATGTAGAGATCGGCGTGCGTGCGCAGCAGCGTCTCCTCGGTGAAGCCGAAGACGTTGAGATGGTTCGCGACCATACTGATCGACTCGGCGCCGCCCGCGACCATCGCATCGACGCCGTCGACGACGATCCGTTGCGCCGCGAACGCGATCGCCTGGAGCCCCGACGCGCAATAGCGCGTGACGGTCGTCCCCGCGACGGCGAGCGGCAACCCCGCGCGCAGCGCCGCCGCGCGCGCGAGGTTGTGCCCCGTCGCGCCCTCGGGCATCCCGACGCCGAGCACGACGTCGTCGACGTCGTTCGGATCGACGCGCGAACGCGCGACGGCGTGCGCGATCGCGTGGCCCGCGAGCGTCGCGCCGTGCGTCATGTTGTACGCGCCGCGGAACGCCTTCCCGACGGGCGTTCGCGCACCGGCGACGACGACGGCCCGGGGCGCGCTCACGCCCGCGCCGCCGCGGGCGCCGCGAACGATCC
>CAZZZK010000127.1:0-6922 GCA_964658555.1 Vulcanimicrobiota bacterium
GCCCCCGAGCCGGAAGCCGACGTCGTCGCGGTGCGGCCCGACGAGCGAGACGCGTCGCTGCCGCTCGAGCGCGCGTCTCTGCGCGAGCCGCGCGCCGAATTCGGCCGCGATCGCATCCGCCGTCGGAACCTCGCTCGGAACGTTCGAGAGATACGCGAGCTCGAGCTCGCCGTCGCCGCCGCCGACCCAGTGACGGTAGGTCGCCCGCGCACGCTCGCCGAGCGACGCGACGAACGCGCGGCGCGCGAGCATGAGCTCCGTCCCCGTCTCGACGATCCGCTCGTCGTACGTGTCGAGCAGATCCTCGTCGGGGGCGTTCGCCCCGCGCAGCAGCGCATTTTTCTGCATCACGAACGACCCGTACGCGACGAGCGTCGCGTAGTACGCGGGCCGTTCTTGCGAGAGCGCGGCGTTGAGCAGCGAGCGCCGCGCGCTCGGCGGACCCGTGACGAGCTGGAGATTCGCCGGCACGAACGAGACGACGCGCATCCGTCCGAGATACGCCGCGTAACGTACCCCGCGCCCGTTGACGGTGTATCGCTTGCGCAGCGCACCGCCCGCGAGTCCGAGCGTGCACGCGAGCCGGACGGAGCCGACCGCGAGACGCGCTTCGCCCGAGAGCGACGCGCTCGGCAGACCGGCGCGCACGATCTCGCTCTCGCGCGTCGTCCGGAACGACTTTCCGGTGCCGAGCATTCCGATCGCCTCGAGGAGATTGCTCTTGCCCTGACCGTTCGCGCCGACGAAGACGTTGAGGCCGGGCGCCGGTTCGAAATCGAGCGCCGCGTAATTGCGGACGTCGGAGAGCACGAGGCGACTCAAGCGCATCGTGCGACCGTCCAAGCCCGTCGCGCTATTGGCGTAGCGGCATGAGGACGTACATCTGCCCCGTCCCGGCGGCCGGCTCGGCCGGCCGGATCGCGGCGGGCGAGAGCGGACCGAGGAACTCCATCACGATCCGCGGCGCGTCGATGTGGTTGAGGATCTCGACGAGATACCGCGCGTTGAAGGCGATCGTGAGGTCGTCGCCCTGCTGCTCGACTTCGAGCTCCTCGTACGCGTTGCCGGTGGTGTCCGAGTTCGCGGTGATGATGAGCTGCTGGTTCGAAACGTTGATCTTCACCATGCTCGCGCGATCGCCCGCGACGAGCTCGGCGCGCCGCAGGCCCGCGATGAGCGCGCTCGTGTTGACGGTCACCGAGCGGTCGAACTGCTGCGGGATCACCTGCCCGTAGTTGGGATACTGCCCGTCGACGAGCCGCACGACGATCGACGCGTTCTGCGCCGCGAACGCGAGCTGATTCCCCGACGGCCCGAGCGCCGCGACGTCGACCGATTCCGCGCCGCCGAGGTTGCGCGCGGCCTCCTGCAGCGCGCGCGACGGGACGATGAACTTCGCCGTGCCGCCGTCGGCGAGGCCTTGCGCGAGCGTCGCGTGCCACTTCGCGAGACGGTAGCCGTCGGTCGCGACCATCGTGAGCTGATCGCCCGCGATCTCGATCAGCGTCCCCATGAGCACCGCACCGCGCGCCTCCTCGCTCGAGGCCGCGAAGATCGTCGCGTTGACGCCGTCGCGGAAGAGCTTCGCGCCGAGCGAGAACGACGTGCCCTTCTGCGAGGCCGGCAGCGGCGGGTACTCGTCGGCGGGCAGCGCGTGGAAATCGTAGTTGGACCGCTCCCACTTCACGCTCGCGCGCGTCGGCGTTCCGGCGAGCTCGACGATGCCCGCCGGGAGGTTCGCGAGGTAACCGCTGAAGAGTTTCGCCGGCACCGTGATGCTGCCGGGCTCGCTGATCTCCGCGGGAAAGACGTGCTCGAGCGTGAGTTCGAGATCGGTCGCGCGGACGCGGATCGTCTCGTCGACGGCCGTCAGCAGGACGTTGGAGAGGATCGGCACGGTCGTATGCGCGTTGACGACCTTACTCGCCGCGCCGACGGCCGAGGCGATGTCCTTGGTGCTGCAGCTGAATTTCATCTATCCACTCCCGTCGCGCGGCCCGTCCGTATCCCGTAAAGAAAAAGAGAGTCGTCGTACTAGTAGTAAGGCGGTTCATTGCGCGCATAACCGCCGTAACGCGTGTGATACGAGCGATCGGTCGCGGAGCAAGATGTGCGTAGAACGTGTGTCGCTTTGCACATTTTCACCGGAGACGGCGCGTCCGAAAGTTATCCACCCGCGCGGGTGCGCCCTGTACCGGGCTCTTCGCACGCACGGTGGAGATGCGATCGCGGACACTAGCCGGGACGATCCTACGCGGTGCGGATGTCGGGAACGTTTCGGAATCGGCAAGAAAAAAAGCCGCGCGACGCGGCTCGTTTCCGGGACGAGGGCCGGGACGCGACGCGTCAATCGCTCTGGCACAGCGCCATCAGCGAGCGGACCTTGTTGCGATACGCTTCATCGCTCGCCATGTGCTCCTTCACCTTATCGCGCGCGTACATGATCGTCGTGTGATCTTTCTTCATGAACTCGCGCGCGATCTGCGGCAGCGAGTAGCCGGTCAATTCGGTCGCGATGTACATCGCGATCTGACGCGGAGCCGCGAGACGCTGATCGCGGCGATGGTGATCCATCTCTTTGACCGTGAGCCCGTGCGATTTCGCGACGCGCTCCTTGATCAGCGCGATCGTAATGCGCCGCGCCGGAGCGGCCGCGACGACGTTCTTGAGGACGTCGGCAGCGAGGTCGGCCGTGATCGGGGACTTCGTGAGCGACGCGTACGCGACGACACGAATCAGCGCGCCCTCGAGCTCGCGTATGTTCGACGGGATGACCTTCGCGATGAACGAGGTCACGTCGTCCGGCACCGGGATCTTCTCGGATTCGGCCTTCTTGCGAAGGATCGCCTCGCGCGTTTCCAGATCGGGCGGCTGGATGTCGGTGAGCAGCCCCCATTCGAAGCGCGACCGCAGGCGCGACTCGAGCGTCTGGATCTCCTTGGGCGGCCGATCGCTCGAGATGACGAGTTGTTTTTGCGCCTCGTGGAGTGAATTGAACGTGTGGAAGAACTCTTCTTGGGTCTGCTCCTTGCCCTCGAGAAATTGAATATCGTCGATGAGCAGTACGTCGACGTGCCGGTAGCGATTGCGGAATTCGACGGTCTGGTTGTTCATGATCGCGATGATGAACTCGTTCGTGAACTTCTCGCTCGAGACGTACACGATGTTCGCGTTCGGATTCTGTCCGAGGACGCGGTGACCGATCGCGTGCATGAGGTGGGTCTTTCCGAGCCCGACGCCGCCGTAGAGAAAGAGCGGATTGTAGGCGCGCGCGGGCGCCTCGGCGACCGCCTGCGAGGCGGCGTGCGCGAAGCGGTTGCTGTTGCCGACGACGAATTCTTCGAACGTGTAGCGCGGATTGAGATTGGCGTGCCGGGCGTCGTCGGCCGCGGCGGCGCGGGCCGGTTCGCGTTCGCGCTCCCGGGCCGGCGCTTCGAGCGCGCCGGGCGGCTCGGGTTGGTCGGCATCGGCGGAGACGACGAAGCGAAGCTCGATCGGCGCGCCGAGCAGCTCGAGCAGCACCTCGGCGATATCGCCCTTGAGCCGGTTCTCCACCCAATCGCGGGCGAAGGGCGACGCGACCGCGAGGACGAGCAACGATTCCGAAAGCTCGACCGGACGGATCGGCTTGAGCCACATCTCGAACATGGGCTTCGAATATTTTCGCTCGAGCGAAGCGAGCGTCGCGTTCCAAAGCTCGTCGGACACTCGGACCGACCCGGCCATAGAAGCCATCGATAGAACCGCCTTCTCCACGTTCGCGGTGACCGTCGTCCGGAGACGGCGGACGGCCCGAGAATGAGGCCGACGAATTGGAGCAGCGACCCTCGAATCCTTCGGAAAAAATCCCCATATTTATACACTTATCCACAGCCGCATTATCGCGCGCACATCTCCATTTTGCGGGGGTTTGCGGCTGTCAAGGGGGTCGGCCCGTAGAGCGCGTGCGACGGCCGAAAAGGGTGGGATGACGTGCCTTTGCGACCGAGCTGCGGCCCGGTTCTCCACCGTTTTCCTCACAGGTGGGCAACGGGTCCCGAGCCTCGCCCGCGGCGCCGTTCGGCCGTTGACGCGACCGAACGGGTCGACCTATACTGAGAAGTCCGCGCCCGAACGATCGCCAGAGGCGCGCCCGACCCGAGGAGTCGCCCGTTGAAACGTACGTTCCAGCCCCACAATCGCCGTCGCAAACGCGTCCATGGATTCATGGAGCGGATGAGCACGAAGAACGGTCGTAAGGTTCTCGCCGCGCGTCGCAAAAAAGGCCGCCACCGCCTCACCGTTTAGTCGCGTGCGCTGGTACGCGTCGCTCCGCCGGCCGGGCGAGATCGCATTCGTGCGTCGCCGGGGGCGGCGCGTCGCGGGCGCCGGGTTCGCGTTTTACGCGGCCGAGCAGCGCGGATCGCGGTCGCGGGTCGCGATTACGGTCTCGAAGTCGGTCGGCTCGGCCGTCGTTCGCAATCTCGTCAAGCGCCGCGTCAAAGGCGCGCTCGACGCGCTCCGGCCGCTCGAGAAGCCCATGCGCGTCGTGATCGTCGCCCGGCCGGAAGCGGCCGGGGCCGCGTACGAGGCCCTCGCCGCCGAGGTGGCGCGCTCGATCGGGCAGCTCTCCGCCGGGTGACGCGGCTCGCGCGGCGTTGCGTCGTGTTGCTCATCGTCGCGTATCAGCGCGTCGTCTCGCCGCTGATCGGGCCACGTTGCCGATTCTACCCGTCGTGTTCGCAGTATGCGAAGCAGGCCGTGTTGAAACACGGGATCGTGCGCGGCGTACCGCTTGCGGTGATGCGCGTCTTCCGCTGCAACCCCTGGAACGCTGGCGGCATCGATCACGTCCCCTGAGGGCGCGTACCCGGCCGCCCCGGCAGTTCTGAAAGGCCTCAACCCCTGTGGAGTTCCACTACCTGCCGCTCGTCGCGTTTCCGAATCTGCTCGCGCCGATCATCGGACTGCTCCACATGATTCTGTCGTGGATCTACGGGGTCGTGCACAACTACGGTTGGAGCCTGATCATCCTCGCGTTCGCCGTGAAGGCGCTCTTCTGGCCGCTCAACTCGATGCAGTACAAGAGCATGCTCAAAACGCAGCTGATCGCGCCGCAACTCAAAGCGCTGCAGGCGAAATACAAGAACGATAAGGAGCGCCTCAACGCCGAGACGATGGCGCTCTACAAGGAAACGGGCGCGAATCCGCTCGCGAGCTGCCTCCCGCTCCTGCTGCAGATGCCGATCCTCTTCAGCCTCTACGCCGCGATCAACGGCGACCGCGAGCTCTTCGCGAGCCAGACGTGGCTTTGGATCGGCAGCCCGATCGCGAACATGGTTCCGCAGCACGTGCTGGCGACGAGCCTCGCGGCGCCCGACTACGTGCTGCTCGTGCTCTACATCGTCTCGATGTACTTCAGCGTGAAATTCACGAGCCCGGCGCTCGATCCGGCGCAGGCGCAACAGCAGCGCATCATGTCGTTCATCTCGCCCGCGATGGTCGGATACATGGGCTTTCGCTTCGCCTGGCCCTCGGCGCTCATCATCTATTGGCTCTCGTTCAACGTGTTCACGATGGCGCAGCAGATCTATCTCATGCGCCGCTATCCGCGGCCGGCGATGGCGGGCGGTATGCTCGTGGAGACGCCCGCCCGCGCGTCCAAGAACGTCGTCGCGACGAGCCCGGTGAAGACGCCCGTCCGGCCGAACGAGCCGAGCGGACCGCGCGTCGCGCGGCGTAAGCGCTCGCGTCGCTAGCCGCCGCGCGGGCGTGAGGCGTAGAAGCATGATCAGAGAGACGAGTGAGGTCGAAGCCGATGGATGACGAGCAGCGCCCCGCCGACCGTTCCACGGACGGCCCCGGTTTCGGCCAACGACGGCGCGGCGGACGTGTGCGGAACGGCCCCGCGGCCGGCGGCCGCGGCCCGGCCCCGCGTCGCGACTTCGTCCCCAGTCCCGCGCCGCCGCGCGCCCCGCGTCCCGCGGAGCCCGAACCCGAATCCGCCCGTCCCGCCCGCGAGCTCCTCGAGGAGCTGCTGGTGAAGATGGGCGTGACGGGAGCGCACGTCCGCTTCTACTCGCGGGCGGAGGGCGACTATCTCGAAGTCGTCGGTCCCGATCTTGCGAATTTCATCGGCCGCCACGGCAATACGCTCGAGGCGCTGAACTTGATCTTCAATAACATGGTCAACGCGGGCGTCAAGAAAGACCGGCAGTACTTCACGATCGATGCCGAGGGCTACCGGGCGCGGCGGGCCGACGTGCTCAAGGGGCTCGCGCTCCAGACGCTCGAGCGCGCGATCCGCGAGAAGCGCCCGGTCTCGCTCGATCCGATGCTGCCCTCGGAACGCAAGGTCGTCCACATCGCGCTCGCCGACAATCCGTTCGTGACCACGGAGTCAAGCGGTGTCGAGCCCGAACGGCGCGTCGTCGTCATCCCCCGCAGCGCCTAGCGCCCCGGACGCCCCCGAAGCGGCGGCGGTCGAGACGATCGCGGCGCTCGCGACGCCCGTCGGCCATGGCGCGATCGCGATCGTGCGCGTCAGCGGCCCGCGGGCGCGTGAGATCGCCCGCGGCGTTTTTTCGCGCCGGACGCTGCGGCCGCGGATCGCCGAACGCGGAACGATTCGGGCCGCCGACGGCGGCGCGCTCGACGACGGGCTCGCCTTGTTCTTCCCCGCGCCGCACAGCGCGACGGGCGAGGACGTCGTCGAATTGCACGTGCACGGGTCGCCCGCGATCGCGCGCGAGACGCTCGTCGCGGTGCTCGCGGCCGGAGCTCGCCTCGCGCACCCGGGGGAGTTCACGCGGCGCGCGTTTCTCGCGGGGAAGCTCGATCTCTCCGCCGCGGAGGCGGTCGGCGAGCTGATCGCCGCCGAGCATCGCGGCGCGGCCCGCGCGGCGTTCGGGAGCCTGCTGCTCGAGACCGCAGCGGCCGCCGG
>CAZZZK010000127.1:6932-7315 GCA_964658555.1 Vulcanimicrobiota bacterium
CGTTCGGGCGGCTCGGTGGCGGGCTCGCCGCGGAGGTCGACCGCTCGGCGGGCGAGCTGCTCTCGCTCGCGAGCGAACTCGCGGCGTCGCTCGACTATCCGGACGAAGTCGCGCCGCCCGAGGCGCGCTCGCTCGTCGCGCGGGTGCGCGCCGTCGACGCGGCGCTCGGCGAGCTCGCCGAGGGCTGGGAACGCGGCCGGCTCGTGCGCGACGGGGTCTCGATCGCGATCGTCGGACCGCCGAACGCCGGAAAGTCGACGCTGCTCAACGCGCTGCTCGGCACCGACCGGGCGATCGTCTCGCCCGAGGCCGGGACGACGCGCGATACGATCGAGGAGCGCATCGCCCTCGTCCCGCGCTACCGGCAGAAGGTCCGCTGGGTG
>CAZZZK010000128.1:0-7240 GCA_964658555.1 Vulcanimicrobiota bacterium
AGCGCGCGATTCGCGACGCGCTCGCGAACGTACCGTTCGTCGTCGCGAGCGATCTCTTTCCGACGGAGACGGTGCTCCTCGCGGATCTCATCCTGCCCGCGCGGAGCTCGTTCGAGAAGGACGGCCACGTCTACGATCTCGCGGGCGACGTGCTGCTGCTCGAAGCGGCGCACGCGGCACCGGAGGGGACGCTCGGCGACGGCGAGATGCTGATCGCGCTCGCGGACCGGCTCGACACGCCGATCCCGGCGCCGGCCGAGATCGTCCGCGAGGCGACGCGGCCGCTCGCGGCCGACGCGGCATACTCGTTCGGCGACGCGCGTTTCGCGGGCGCCGCCGCACGCGAGCCCGGGTCGCGCGCGTCGCGGACGGACGCGTCCGCCGACGGGACGGCGCTGCGCGTCGCGGTCGCGGCGGATATCTTCGCGGGCGGCGGGACCGGCTTCTTCGACGGGCGGGTCGCGACGCTGCGGCCCGTGCCCTCCGTCACGCTCGCGCCGAGAACGGCCGCGGCCCGCGGGATCGCGGCGGGGCAGGTGATCGACCTGCGCGGCCCGGGCGACGCCGTCGCGCGCGGTCTCGCCGTCCGCGTCGACGAGACGGCGCTGCCCGGCATCGTACGGATCGTCGACGGGCTGCCGGAGTGTCCCGCGAACGGCTTCGCCGACGGCGACGACGCGACGATCGAGAACGTCCGCGACGCGGCCGAACGCGAAGCGCTCGCCGCGGGGACCCGCTAGCATGCACGCGATCGTCGATGCCGTCGTCGCCGCGCCGTGGTGGCTGATCGCGATCGTCAAGGCCGCGATCATCCTCGGCGTCGTGCTGACGGTCTTCGCCTACTCGATGATCTTCGAGCGCAAGATCATGGCCTGGATGCAGCTGCGCCCGGGGCCCAATCGCACGGGGCCGTGGGGCATGATGCAGCCGGCGGCGGACGCCGTGAAGATGCTCTTCAAAGAGGATCTCACGCCGAGCACCGCCGATCCGCTGATCTACCGGCTCGCGCCGTTCATCTCGCTCGTGACCGCGATGGCGACGTTCGCCGTCATCCCGTTCTCCGAGACGGGTTCGGGCCTGTGGGCCGTCGGCAACGTCGACGGCGGCGTGCTCGTGATCTTCGCGCTGACCTCGATCGGCGTCTACGGCATCTCGCTCGCGGGCTGGTCCTCGGGGTCGAAATTCCCGCTGCTCGGCAGCGTCCGCTCGACCGCGCAGATGATCAGCTACGAACTCGCGATGACGATGTCCGTGATCGGCGTGCTGATCCTCGCGGGGACGACCTCGCTGCAGGGCATCGTGCACGCGCAGTATCGCACCTGGTTCATCGTGCCGCAGATCTTCGGATTCATCATCTACATCATCACGGCGGTCGCCGAGACGAATCGCGCGCCGTTCGATCTCGTCGAAGCGGAGACCGAACTCGTCGGCGGGTTCCACACGGAATATTCGGGCCTGCGGTTCGGGCTGTTCTTCATCGCCGAGTATCTGAACATGATCACGGTCGCGTGCCTCGCGACGCTGCTCTTCCTCGGCGGCTGGGGCGCGCCGTTCGGGCTGACGATCGTCCCCGGCCTGATCTGGTTCCTCGCGAAGGCCGCGTGCTTCATCTTCATGTATATTTGGCTCAGGACGACGCTGCCGCGGCTGCGGTACGACCGGCTGATGAACTTCGGCTGGAAGTTTCTGCTGCCGGCGGCGACGCTCAATCTGATGGCGACGGCCGCAATCGTCGCGTTTACGGGGTAGATCGTGCAATCGTTACCGGGCGCCGTCGTCGCGCTGGCTCGCGGGTTCGCAACGACGTTGACGTACGCGTTTCGTAAGAAACCGACGATCGCGTATCCCAACGTCAAGAAGCAGCACGCGCCGCGCTTCCACGGCCTGCACGAGCTGCGCCGCTACGCGGACGGCAAGGAGCGCTGCATCGGCTGCGAGCTCTGCTCGATCGCCTGCCCCGCGAACGCGATCACCGTCATCGGCGCGGAGAACGCTCCGGACGACCGCCGTTCGCCCGGCGAACGGTTCGCCGCGCGATACGAGATCGACGAGCTGCGCTGCATCTTCTGCGGGCTCTGCGAAGAGGCGTGCCCGACCGACGCGATCGTGCTGACGCCGCGCTTCGAGATGGCGGACTATCGCCGCGGCTCGTTCATCTACAGCAAGGACCGGCTGCTCGTGCCGCCCGAGGGCGGCGTCGGCATCTCGCCGGACGAACGGCCGGGCGGGATCCCCTCCGATCTCGGACTGGTCATCGAACGCAAGAGTACGGTCGACATCGCGACCGGCTACGAGGCGACCTTCAACGGCGCGAAGCTCAAAACGGAGACCAAAGGTTTGGTCCTCGAGTGATCGCGTTCTACGCGCTCGCCGTCGTGCTCATCGCGAGCGCGATCTTCACGATCTCGCAGAAGAGCCCGGTCTACAGCGTCATCGGGTTGCTCACGAATTTCGTCGCGCTCGCGGCGCTCTATTTCTCGCTGCAGGCGGAGTTTCTCGGCATCATCCAAATCGTCGTGTACAGCGGCGCGATCCTGATGCTCTTCGTGTTCGTCATCGCGCTGCTCTCGAGCGGGATCGGGCCCTTCGCGGAGGGCCCCGATCGGATGCCGCGTGCGCTCGTACCGGCGCTCGCGGTCATCGCCGTCGGCTTCGGATTCCTCGTCTACGGCATGGCCCGGACGCCGCTCGCCGGGCTGACGGCGCACGCCGCGACGCTCGGCGCGACGGGCGACGCGAACGTCTTCGGCAGCGTCGCCGATTTCGGGCGCGCGCTGTTCGCGGTGCAACTGCTGCCGTTCGAAGCGACCGCGCTCGTGCTGATGGTCGCCGTGATCGGCGTGGTGCTTCTCGCGGGCGACGCGCCGCCGCAGCGGACGCTCGGCCGGCACAAGCCGCAGCCGAAGAAGAGCGATCTGCGCGAACCGATCGCGAAAGCCGGCCGCGGGTGAGCGTCGACGTTTCGAGTTACGTCGCGCTCTCGGCCGTGATGTTCTTCATCGGCGTCGCGGGCGTCGTGCTGCGGCGTAATCCGCTGATCATGCTGATGTCGATCGAGCTCATGTTCAACGCCGCGAACCTCGCGCTCGTCGCGTATTCGCGCGCCTGGGTGAACAACGCGGGCCACATCTTCGTGTTCCTCGTCGTGACGGTCGCGGCCGCCGAGGCCGCGATCGGGCTCGCGATCGTGGTCGCCGTATTCCGGCGGGCGAAGGTCGTCGACGTCGACGACGTCGCGAGGCTGCGCGGATGAGCGGCGTGCTGCTGCTCGCGTGGCTGTCGCCGCTGCTCGGCGCGATCGCGATCTGGTCGTTCGGGCCGCAGCTCAAGCGCAATGCGGGTTGGGTCGGCACGGGCGTCATCCTGGCCGCGTTCGTCCTGCTCGCGAGCTCGTTCGGTGCCGCGACGACGGACGCGGGCGTCCGCACGCCGCTCGTCACGTGGACGCAGGGTTTCGCGCTCGGCTTACAGCTCGATCCGCTCTCGGTGCTGTGGGCGCTGATCATCACGGGCGTCGGCGGGCTGATCCATCTCTATTCGATCGGCTACATGTGGAACGACCGCGCGGTCGCGCGCTTCTTCGCGTATCTGAACTTCTTCGTGTTCTCGATGCTGACGCTCGTGCTCTCGGACAATCTCGTCGGCCTGCTCGTCGGCTGGGGGCTCGTCGGCGTCGCCTCGTATTTCCTGATCGGCTTTTGGTTCGATCGCGAATCGGCCGTCGAGGCCGCGCGCAAGGCGTTCGTCATCAACGTCTTCGGCGATATCGGGATCATGTTCGCGGTCTTCATGCTCTTCGCGAACGTCGGCTCGGTCGCGTACGTCGACGTTTTCGCGAAGGCGCCGAGCCTCGCGAACGGGACGCTGTTCGCGATCTGCGTCGCGCTCTTCGTCGGTTGCGCGGCGAAATCGGCGCAGGTGCCGCTGCACACGTGGCTGCCCGATGCGATGGAGGGCCCGACGCCCGTCTCCGCGCTCATCCACGCGGCGACGATGGTCACGGCCGGCGTCTACCTGATCGCGCGGTTCGCGCCGCTGTGGAATGCGTCGCCCGCCGCGCAGGAGCTCGTCGGGGTGATCGGCGCGCTCACGATGGTGACGGGGGCGATCCTCGGCATCGTGCAGTGGGACATCAAGCGCATCCTCGCCTATTCGACGATGTCGCAGATCGGCTACATGATCATGGGCGTCGGCGTCGGCGCGTATCAGGCGGGCGTCCTGCACTTCTTCACGCACGCGTTCTTCAAAGCGGAGCTGTTCCTGACGTCGGGCCTCATCATCCACGCGCTCCACGACGAGCAGGACGTGCGGAAGATGGGCGGCCTCATGAAGCGGATGCCGTTCGCATTCTACGCGATGCTCGTCGGCACGCTCGCGATCATCGGCTTCCCGGGCTTCAGCGGGTATTTCAGTAAGGACGCGATCATCTACGGCACGCTCGAGCACGGGCATCCGTTCCTATACGTCGCGGCGGCGCTGACCGCGGGGATCACCGGCTTCTACATGTTCCGGATGCTCTTCCTGACGTTCTTCGGGCCCGACCGTTCGATGGCGACCGATGCCGAACTCGGCATCCTGCCCGACCGGCGCGCGCATCGCGACGAGAACATCACGCACGCGCATCCGCCCGACTGGCTGATGAACGCGCCCGTCGCGGTGCTCATGCTCTGTTCGGTCGGCGCGGGATGGGTCGCGATCGGCGGCCAGCAGAGCCCGTGGCGGCGCTTCCTCGGTTCGACGTTCGGCACGGGGACGGCGCTCTCGCTCTCGCCGCCGCCGTTCGGCGAGCAATGGTCGACCGTCATCGTTCTCGCGCTCGTGGCGATCGGCATCGTCGTCGCGTTCTTGCGGTACGGCACGGCCGCCGCGCAGACCGCCTCGATCGAGCGGATCCGCGTGGAGACGCTCGGCCGACCGGCCGTCCTCGCGCGCGCCTTCTACATCGACGACGCGCTCGCGCTGCTGATCGTGAAGCCGGCGCGGGCGCTCGGCGTGTTCGCATCGCGGGTCGTCGATCCGCACGTCCTCGGCGCGGCCGTGCACGACGTCGCGTGGGCGGCCGGGACGCTCGGCGCGATCGCGCGGACGGTGCAGAACGGGCTCGTACGGTCCTACGCGCTGACGCTCGTGATCGGAACGGCCTGCTTCATCGTGTACTTCGCGCTCGTGCAGGTGCCGCATTGATCGCCGCGCTCGTCGTCGTCCCGATCGCGGCGGGGCTGCTGCTCTACCTGATGCCGCGCTCGGCGGAAGAGACCGCGAAATGGACGGGCGTCATCATCGCGTTCTGCATGTTCGCGCTCACCGCGTGGAGCGCCGACGCGCCCGACGAGTCGGTGCGCTGGCTCGCGCGGCCGTTCGCGGCGAATTTTCACGTCGGCCTCGGCGGTATCGGCTATTGGCTCGTGCTGTTGCTCACCGTCGCGACGGGCTGCGCGCTCGTCGTCGCGCGCGTCCCGCGCACGCGCGATTTCGTCGCGCAGATGCTGCTCTTGCTCGGCGCGATGACGGGCGTCTTCGTCGCGCGCGATCTGTTGCTCTTCGCGCTGTTTTGGGATCTCATGCTGATCCCGGTTTTCGTCATCCTCGTGGCGTGGACGCCCGGCCGCAGCGGCGCGACCGCCTGGCAGTATCTCGTGTACAACGTCGTCGGGGGCCTCGCGCTCCTGCTCGCGACCGCCGCGTACGGCGTCGGCACCGGGACGACGGACGCGATCGGTGCGACGCCCGGCCGTCTCGTGCCGATCCTGCCGACGGAGTGGGCGACGTGGATCTTCGCCGGGTTCGCGTTCGCGTTCCTGATCAAGACGCCGGTCTTTCCGCTGCACACGTGGATGCCCGAGACCTACGCCGCGCTGCCGTCGTCGACGGCCGCCGTCGTCAGCGCCGTGCAGTCGAAGGCCGGGCTCTACGGGTTCATCGTGATCGGCAGCGCGCTCTTCCCGAATCAGATGCACGCCGCCGCACCGCTCATGTTCGCGCTCGGACTCGTCTCGCTCGTCTACGGAGCGGTTGCCGCGCTCGTCCAGGACGATACGAAACGCGTCGTCGCCTATTCGTCGCTCTCGCACCTCGGGCTCATCCTGCTCGCGGTCTTCAGCGGAAACGCCGTCGCCCTCGGCGGTGCGGTCGTCTACATGATCGCGCACGGGCTCTTCAGCGCCGGGTTGTTCCTCGTGATGGGTCAGGTCGAATCGCGCGAAGATACGCGGCTCCTCTCGCGGCTCGGCGGCCTCGGCGCCCGCAATCCCAAGCTCGCCGGGAGCCTGACCATCGTCGCGCTCGCGGCCCTCGGACTGCCGGGGCTCGCCGGATTCGCGGGCGAGATCTTGATCCTCACCGGGCTCTACCAGGCGGGCTACGTCTGGCCCGTGCTGATCGCGCTCGTGCCGATCGTCATCGCCGCCGCGTACATGCTGCGCGTGCTGCAGGGCGTCATGAACGGACCCGAACACGACGATCTTCCCGAACGCGAGGACCTCGTGCCGATCGAACTCTTCGCGCTCGCGCCGATCGTCCTCGCGATCGTCTGGCTCGGCGTCGATCCGGGCCCCGTCAGCCTCTCGGGTCAGGCCTTCGGCCGCATCCGTTCCGCGAGCGACGCGCAGCCGCAACCGCCGCAGCCGGCCGGACCGCCGATGCAGATGCAGCCGATTCAGATCCCGGCGCCCGGGAAGGGGCAGCCGTGACCGCGCCGCTCGTCATCCCGTTCGGCGCGGCCGACTGGGGCGCCGTCCTTCCGATCGTCATCGTCGCCGTCACCGCGCTGCTCGTGATCCTGCTCGACCTCGTCTTCGCGAAGCACGTGCCGCGCGGCGCCGGCCTCGCGATCTCGGCCGCCGGCCTCGTCGGGGCCGGGATCGTCGCGGCGGCGGGATGGGATGCTCCGCTCGCCGCGTTCGGCGGGGCGTTCGTGCGCGGCGGCTTCACGATCTGCTTCGAAGAGATCGTCGTGATCGCGGCGCTCTTCTCGCTGACGATGAGCGCGGCGCTCGGCCGGCGGGAACAGGCGGCGGGGGGTCTCGCGCTCTTGCTCTGGGGTGCGAGCGGCGCGATGCTGATGGCGGGCGCGGCCAACCTGCTCACGATCTTCCTCGGCCTCGAACTGCTCTCGCTCGCGCTGTACTGCCTATGCGCGATTTCGACGCGCGCGACTGCACGCGAATCGGCACTGAAGTATTTGATCCTCTCGTCGATGGCATCGGGCTTCTTGCTCTTCGGCATGGCGCTGCTATTCGGC
>CAZZZK010000129.1:0-7221 GCA_964658555.1 Vulcanimicrobiota bacterium
CTCGGCTACCACACGCCGCTGGCCGCCTCGGCGATCGTGGCGTCGATGACGACTGCGATCCAGAAGGTCCATGGCAAGAACGGCTGGAACATCCAGAACGGTGGCTTTGAGTACAACGCCGTGCTCATCGCCGCAGCGGTCGCGATCGCCGAGCAGGGCCCGGGCTTCCTGTCCCTCGACGCGCTGCGCGGCAAGCAGCACAAGGGCATCTTCTGGGGCGTTTTCGCCCTCGGCGCCGGGGTCTCGGGTGCCTTCGCCTCCCATGCCGCCTCGGGGTACTTCGGCGGCGGCGCCCCCGGCGGCGGCGCCCCCTCCGATCCCGCGGCGCAGATCCAAGGCGGCGAGATCGACAACTACCAGTAAGGGGTACCCCCAAGGGTGCCCGTCGCTTCCGGCCGTAACTGGCCGGAATTCCCTTCGCCGTTCGGAATGCTCTCTTGCGCTCACAGGTCGTCCGCCTCCAGCCGACTCCCGCTCCTTTCGAGAGCGCGGTCGCGGCGTACCGTGAGGGACGCCCCGTTCGCTGCGTCGAGCTGCTGCGCGGCCGCGACGAGCTGCCGGCGCGCGTACTGCGGGCGCGTGCGAGTCTGCGAACGGGCGAGACGGCGCTCGGCCTCGAGACCCTGATCTCGGCCTCTGTCCAGCACTTCCCGTCGTACCGCGATCAGGGCGAGTATCTGCTCATGCGCGGCGTCCTGCAGAGCCGCTCGGGCGACCACGAGGCGGCGAAGAATAGCTTCGACGTCGCGCGACCGTTCGCGTTCGGATCGCCCTCCGGCGCGCTCGAAGCCGAATACCACTTCTACGACGGCGTGCGCCACTTCGAAGTCGGCGACTTCGACGGCGCGCTCGCGGCGGCGAACCGCTCGCTCGAGATCCAACCCAATCCCTTGGGCGAACGGGACGACTACTTCGTCGAGCTCGGGATCTCGCGCGCGCGATCGCTGCAGCTGCTCGGCCTCGTTTCCGCGACGAAGGCGCGCTACCGCGAACAGCTCTCGTACATCCGCTCGGCGATCGACGAACTCGAGAAGGTCGTCGTTCGCGATCGCTGGCTCCACGCCACGCTCTTGATGAACCTGTCGTTCCTCGTGCGCGACTTCGATCTCGTCGACGACGCGGCGTTCCTGCGCTCGCAATTCGTTCAGGATTGGCCGAGCGATCTCGGTCTCATGGCGTTTCACATCATGCGCTCCCTCGGCTGGTCGTGCGCGCTACGCGGCGATCACGTCGGCGCGTTCCGCGATTTTCGCTGGTGCGCCGATCACGCGCCGTCGCCCGCGCAGATGGTCTGGGCGAGCGCCGATCGCGCCTTCCTCGGTACCGAGCTCGGCGAGGCGACCTTCGCGCGCGACGAACTCGATCGTGCCGCCGAGATCGCGCTCACGATCGATTGGAACGCGATCCGCACGGACGATCGCCCGGCGCTGATGGTGCTCGCGCGACAGATGGCGCGCACCGACGCACCGCGCGCCCGCGCGCTCTTCGAATCGTATCGCAAACTCACGACGAAGGTCGCGTCGACCTATCTCAACGCGACGGATCGCCGCGTGCGCGCCTACGAGCACTACACGGACGGCCTCATCCTCCGCCATTCCGGCTCGGCCGAACTCGCCCGCCCGCGCTTCATCGAGTGCTTCAGCATCTGGAACGAACTCGAATACCGCTGGCTCGCCGCCACCGCCGCGATCGAACTCGCCGAACTCTCGGCCGAAGGTTCGTTTCTCGAATACGCCCGCGTCGAGGCGGCCGCTCGTCCGAATTCTTGGCTCTCGCGTCGTGTCGACGCCTTGCTAGCCGGCTCGGCGTAGACGTACCGGGCCGGCCGATCGCTCTCGCGATGCCGCCGGTTCTTCGTCGAGCCCGAGTCGGCGGCCGTAGGCGACGGGCATCGCGAGAGGGCGACGATCGGCGCCCTCCGAGAAGACCTCGGCAGAAAACGTCCGAGACGCTGCCCCGCGCGGCGAATTAGAAGGCGAAGTTTTGCGGCAGGACGCCCGAGTATTGCTGCGTTCCGCCGAAGCCGAAGCCCGCGGATTGGCCCGGGAAGGCGAGGATGACGACGTTGAAGTTGAACGTCTTGAGATCCTGATTGTACGCGAACTGCAAGTTGTAGCACTCGTCGATCGTGCGCGTGAGATAGATGTTCTTATCGGCGAGGCGGTTGTGGTTTTTCCAATCGATGTTCGTCGTGAATTCGAGCGTCGTATCGCGGCCGAACGGCGTGATCAGCTGAACGTTCGTGAGGCCGAAACCTTGGCCCGGGCCGGGCGTGTAGAAGCCGCCGAGCGTGAGGTACGAGCGCAGCGACGGGCGTAGCGCGAGCTGATAGGTCGCGGCCTGTGCCATGCGATTGAAGAACGTACCGTCGCCGAGCGAGAACGAGACGTAGTCCTTGTTGAAATAGCGGAGCACGTCTTGGGCCGCATGCGAGCCCGACGAGAGCCGGTCGAGCAGCTGGAACGGGACGTTGTCGGGGCCGAACGGATGCTGCTCGTTGTACGTCGCGGCGTTGACGAAGTGATCGACGAGCGGAGTGGTCAGCGTGGCGTTCTGCTGATCGTAGCCCTTGAGGTCGCCCGTACCGTAATAGTCTTGCGTGAGGTTGTAATTCGCCGAGAAATCGCTCGTCCCGAGAACCTTGAAGTAGACCGCTTCATTAAGCTGGCCTTGGACTCGTTGGGTAGCGAAGTGGTTTTGCGGTTCTGCGTACTCGCCCATCGTGAGCCTGAGCTGCGGGCCGAACCGGAACCCCCCGTAGTCGATGTGCGGCAGCACCGACAGTTCGGGTAACTTGTCGTACCCGAACGGATTGGACGAGTAGTCGGTCTTGTCGTAGATGAGATCGTAGTCCGCGAATTTCGAGAAGAGGTGCGTATCGGTATTGATGTGCAGCGTGTTGCTCGAGACGAGCTGGCTATTGAATTTCGTGTACGCGAGATTGATCTGCTGCTGGAGATTCTTCGTGACCGTGATCGAGTCGACGAAGCCGAGATTGAGATTGTCGGAGAGGCTGCCTTGCAGATAGCGCGAGAACGTCAGGTTCTCGGTGCTCGCCGGCCCTTGGTGCGCGAGCGAGCCCGTGATGTTGAGACTCGCGGGCAGCGAGATATTCGGGCCGTAATCGCCCTGATACACGACGCCGATGAGCGAGCGCAGGCGCTGCGAGAAATTCTCCGCTTCCTGGAGGCTGAAGTTCGTCTGGCGGCCGCCCTGCAGCCGGTCGTTGATCGTGTACGCGTCGACCGTGACGTAGCGACGGCCCGTCTTCGATCCGGCGAACGCGGTGTAGCCGAGGCCGAGGCCCCGGCGCGTGAAATACTCGATGCGATAGTAGCCGAAGTACGTTTGCGACGGCGCGAACGAGAGCTTCACCTTGATGAAGAATCCGTCGGTCGAGTCGTAGCCGATCACGGGAAGAAACGATGTCTGGCGGCGCGGATCGTTGATCGAGCGCAGCGGGATGACGAGGATCGGCAGATAGAAGACGGCCGTCGGTCCGAGGAAGACGACCGCTTTTCGGGCGACGAGGCGATCGCCCGGCGTGACGTCGATCGTGCGCGCTTCGATATGGTAGCCGCCGTGCGGGTGTTCGCACGTCGTGAACGACGCGCGTTCGCCGTGTGCGACGCCCGCCGTACTCGTCGAGAGCCGCTGCGCGGAGAAGTGCAGCTTTCCTTGCTGGACGCCCTCGGTCGTCTCGCCCTGACCGTTGACGAGCGTCGCGTGCTTCGTCGACGTGTCGAACATGATCTCGTCCGCGTAGAGGATCGCGTCGGAATTGCGATTGACGAGGTACGTGTGACCGCTCAGGAGGATCGTGTGGTCGCCGTCGAAGTGCGCGCGGTCGCCGACGACCTCGCCTTCGACGTAGAAGATGTGGACGTTCCCGAAGAGATCGGTCGGCCGATTCGTCTCGCTCGAGCCCTTGATCTTATCGGCGACCGTGACGATCTGATACGGCCCGAGCGTCGGGAGCGGCGCGGGGGGCGGTCCGCTCGGCGCGGCGGACGGCGAGGTCGTGGGCGCGGCGGTCTGATTCGACATCGGGACGGGCGATTTCACCGGGAGTTCGGTCGGCTCGCCGCTCGGCCGGACGATGTAGATCGGTCCGCTCGCCGAGGCGCTCGGCGTCGCGCTCGGGAGCGGCACGGGCGTCGGCGTCGCGGGCGCGGTCGAACGGGGCGTCGGAGGGATGAGCGACTGCGGCCCGACGGGCGGGACGGGCGGGATCGGCACCTGGGTCGGCGTCGCACTCGGGTTCGGCGTCGGGGTCGGCTGGTTCGGCTGCGAGGGCGCGGGCGTGTCGCCCGTATCGGAGCCGGGCTGCGGCGCGTTCGTCGAAGGCGTCTCGGGGACGGGGCCTTGCACGTTCGGCGACGCCGACGCGTCGGCTTGCGCGACGGCCTGCGCGACGAGGTCGCGATCCGTATGCGCCTTCGTCGGCGTCGGCGTCCACCAGTTGACGGGGGCCTCCGCGCTCGCCGGCTTCTGCGCCGTCATGAACGACGGGTCGGGCGAATCGACGGGGCCCGGCTTGACGCCGCAGGCGGTGCGCTTGTAGAGCATGGCGGCGACCGCCGGATCGAGATTCGCCGTCGCGTCGCTGCTCGCGAGGATCGGGCCGCAGTTGAGGGCGACGCTCGCGAGCGCCAGCATCGCGACGGCCCGGCGCATGCGCTGCAGCATCTAGCGCTCGACCCGCCAGAAGAGGAACGCACCCGCGCCGCCCATGATCGCGTTCGGCATCCAGGCCGCGAGATACGGATCGAGCGCGTGATTCTTTCCGAGCGCGCCGAAGATCGCCGAGAGCGCGAAGTACACGAAGAGCAGCAAGATCGAGAGCGTCACGCCGAGCCCCTTGCCGAGGCTGCGGCCGCGCTTGCCGACCGACGCCGCGAGCGGGAGCGCGAGCACGACGCTGATGAATGCGGAGAACGGCTGGGCGAGCTTCTGCGCGAGCGTCATCTTCAGCGTATCGAGCGTCGAGCCGCCCTGGCCCGTCGCGGACATCGCCTTGATCTGACCGCGCAGCGCCTTCGAATTGACGGCGTACGGATCGTTCGCGGTCGTGTTGAAGAATTGGTTGAGCGTCTCGCCGACGGGAAGGCCGATCGAGATGTCGTGCGAGGGCGCCGAGACCTCGAGTTCGCCCGTCGGCTTGAACGTCGTGATGCGCGCGTCGACGAGATGCATCGTCTGATTGTCGACGTACGCCTTCTGCGCGTTGACGACGGAGCGGAACGGGCCGCGCGTCGCGGCTTTGAAGATCATCACGTCGTCCATCGTCCGCTTGTCGTCCTCCACGCGCCCGACGTAGAACACGTCGCCCGTCGAATCGTCCTTACGGAAGAAGTCGGGGACGATCGGCAATTCTTCCGTGTGATAGACGATCTGATAGAACGTGCGCGTCGAGAGCTCGATGCTCTTGGGCGCGACCGTCTCGTTGATGTAGTACGACACGCCGAACATCGCGAGCCCGAGCACGAGCGGCGTCCGCGCGATGCGCAGGAAGCGGATGCCCGACGTCCGCAGCGCCGTGATCTCGTTATCTTGAGCGAGCCGCCCGAACGCCATCAGCGATGCGAAGAGCGTCGCGAACGGAAACGCGAGCGGCGTCGACTGCGGGATGCGGAGCACGAGAAATCGCAACACGAGAAAGATCGGCGCGTGCGCGTTGATGATGTAGTCCGCGGCGAGAAAGAAGATGTTCACGAACCAGAACATCAGGTACGCGCCGAACGCGAAGCCGAACGGCGCGGTGAGCTCGCGCGCGACGTAGCCGTCGAGCAGCGGCAGGCGGGGCAGGCGGAACTTCGGCGTGTAGGGTGCGACGCGAGCCGTCTGCATGATCGCCACGGTCAGCTGCCGGCGCTGTTGAACTCGGCCGTCACGCGGGCGACGTACGCGCGGGTCTCCGAGAACGGCGGAACGCCGTGCGACGCGTCGACCGCGCCCGGGCCCGCGTTGTAGGCGGCGAGCGCGAGCGCGACGTTGTTGTGGTAGCGCGAGAGCAGATCGCGAATGTAGCGGCAGCCGCCCGTCATGTTCTCGGCGGGATCGAAGGAGTTGAGCACGCCGTAGGTGAGCGCGGTGTCGGGCATCAGCTGCATCAGGCCCTGCGCGCCCGCGCGGCTGACGGCGCTCGGGTCGCCGTGCGATTCGACATCGACCATCGCGCGCACGAGCTTCGGGGAGATGCTGTTCGCGCGAGCGTTCGCGGCGACGAGGCGCGCGAGCGTGCGGCCGTCCATCGCATGCGGGCCGCCGGGCACGAACCCGCCGCCGCTACAACCGAACAGCGTCCCGAGCAAAAATGCCGCGACGATAAATCTCACGATGCGGCCTTCGATTCGCCCGAGCGCGCCCTCGGCCTGTAGGTGATCACCCGAATTACGGGTTCTTGACCGATTGTGCGCGGCACCCCGTTGCCAGGGTCTCCATCGCCCGTTATAGTGGTGCGAAGTGGCGATAGGTGGGGCGAAGTGGAGATCTTTCCCTGATCCGGGACATTCCGCGATTTACCGGTCGATCCGAGCACGCTCTTGATGACAAGGGTCGTCTCATCGTGCCCGCCCGCTTCCGCGAACGGCTCGGCGCCGGCTTCATCGTGACGATCGCCGAGCCCGAGCCGTGCCTCGCGCTCTACCCGCTCGCCGCCTGGGACGCGTTCTGCGACCGGCTCGACGCGGCGCCCGTCAAGGACGAGCGTTTCCGTCAGATCGTCCGTCATCTCTTCGCCCATACGGACGAGGCGACGTGCGATGCCCAGGGGCGGCTGCTCGTGCCCCCCGCGCTCCGGGCGTACGCGGGCTTCGAACGCGACGTCGTCGCGATCGGCTCGCTCACGCGGGTCGAGCTGTGGGCGAAGGAGCGGGTGCACACCTTCGATCCATCGGCAGGCGACACGGGCGCCTTCATGACGGAGCACGGGCTCTATTAACGATGCGCACGCCGACGGTTCGCCGCACGTCCCCGTCCTGCTCGAGGCGTCGCTTGAAGCGCTCGCCGTCGCGCCCGGCGGCCTCTATCTCGACGCGACCTTCGGTGCGGGCGGCCATACGGCCGCGATCGTCGCGCGCGGCGCGCGGGTCGTCGCCTTCGACCGGGATCCGCGAGCGCGGGTCCCGGACGATATCCGCGGTTCCGTCACGCTCGTGCGGCGCAACTTCGCGGAACTCGAAGCCGGGCTCGACGAGCTCGGCATCGCGGCGGTCGACG
>CAZZZK010000130.1:0-7179 GCA_964658555.1 Vulcanimicrobiota bacterium
GGCGACGAAGGGGCGGCAACCCAGGTCAAAGCGTTCCTCGCGGACGTGCGGTCGAAGTGCCCGCCACACGTTCATCGGCCGCGACGAGCCTTTTTTGAGAGAACTCCAAGCATGTTCGCGTGAGTCGGGTCACGGTGGCGCCGCATATCGTGCGCGTAGACTGACCGCAGCACGGTTCGCGAGGTTCTACATGCTCAAGATCGCAGTTTACGGCAAGGGCGGGATCGGGAAGAGTACGTTCTCGTCCAATCTCTCCGCCGCGTTCGGCCGCCTCGGCAAGAAAACGATCCAGGTCGGCTGCGATCCCAAGCACGACTCGACGTTCACGCTGACGGGAAATCTCATCCCGACGGTCGTCGAAGTGCTCTCGAGCTACAAATTCAAGACCGAAGAGATCGAACGCGACGAGATCATCTTCAAGGGCAAGTTCGGGGTCGATTGCGTCGAGGCGGGCGGACCGCCCGCGGGCGCCGGCTGTGGCGGCTACGTCGTCGGCGAGACGGTGAAGCTGCTCGAGAAGTTCGGCGTCTACAAAGATTACGACGTCATGGTCTTCGACGTGCTCGGCGACGTGGTCTGCGGCGGCTTCTCCGCGCCGCTCCAACACTCGCAACAGGTCATCATCGTCGCGACGAACGATTTCGACTCGATCTTCGCGGCGAACCGGATCGCGACCGCGATCGGCATCAAGCAGAAGACGGGCGGCGGCATGCTCGCCGGGATCGTCGCGAACCGCGCCTCGAACGCCGAGCTCGTCGGGCCGTTCGCCGAGCGGATCGGCTCGACGTGCCTCGTCTGCATCCCCGAACACGACGGCGTCCGCAAATCCCGCCTGACCGCGCAGACGGTCTTCGAGATGGACCCGCTCGGCGGGCTCGGCGCGCCCTGGATGGACCTCGCGCAGCGGATGCTCGAAGGCCTGCCGCTCACGCTGCCGACGCCGATCCCCGAGCGCGAGCTCTTCACGCAGCTCGGCGCCGATTACGTCCGGGCGGCCGACATCCCGGCCCCCGCGATGGCGGTCTAGCCGGGGCTAGTAGCCGGGGTCGTCCTTACAGGGCGATTTCTTATCGAGGACGCGGACGATGCAGGTCGCGGCGATCGTCTCGCCGCGGACCATCGCCTGCTCGTCGCCCTTGTAGCCCGCGCGCAGCTCGGTCACGAGTTTGCCCGTCTTCACGTCGATCACCGAGACGTCGGTCGACCAGACGACGGCCATCTCGCGCGTGACGCCGCCCATCACGACGCGGTCGGCGCCGACGAGCTTTCCGATCCGCTGCGCGCACTCGGGCGTCACGCATGCGCGCATCGTCGAATACTGATCGAAACCCGCCGCGGCGAGGGCGCGCGCGACCTTCGCCTGCGGCACGAGCGTCGCGCTCTGCGTCGTGACGAACGGCTCGCGGAGCTTCTGAGACATCGTGTCGAGCTCGGTCTTACTCGGCAGCGTCGCGTAGGGAACGCCGATATCGACGGGCGAGAGCGGGAGCACGGCGATCACGTGCGGCCGCCCGCCGCTCGCGGCCGAGCCGGGGATCGCGTTCGCGAAAACGATACCGAGCGCGAGGGTTCCGGCGGCGAATCGAGCGGGAAGCTTCATTTCCCCGGCAACCCGTCTCTTACGGACTCGGGTTTCATGCGCCGCTAAAGTCGCCCGCCGTCACGGAGCCGGGTTCGGAGCTCCGCGGCGCGCGCCCGCACGGCGCGCCGCCAGGGCTCGGGCTTCCCGCGCCAGCCGCGGATCGGCAGCGACATGCGCGGATTCTTCGCGAAGCGCGACTCGTGACGTGCGATGAAATCCCAGTAGAGCGCGTTGAACGGGCACGCGTCGTCGCCCGTCACGGCCTTGGGATCGTACCGGCACGGACCGCAATAATCGGACATCTTCCCGATGTAGTTCGCGGACGCGGCGTAGGGCTTCGTCCCGACGAAACCGCCGTCGGCGTGGAGCGTCATCCCGATGACGTTCGGGACCATGACCCAGTCGTACCCGTCGACGAACATCTCCCAAAACCAGTCCGTCATCGCCTGCGGATCGATCCCGGCGAGCAGCGCGAAGTTGCCGAGGATCATCAGCCGCAGGATGTGGTGCGCCCAGCCGAGCTCGAGCGTCCAGCGCATCGCCTCGCGCACGCACGCCATCTCCGTCTCGCCGTCGCGATAGGACGCCGGTACCGGGAGGTCCGCGCCGAGCGCGTTGCGCGTCCGGTATTCCGGCATGAGCCGCCAGTACGTCTGCCAGATGTACTCGCGCCAGCCGACGAGCTGCCGCACGAACCCCTCGACCGACGCGAGCCGCGCCTCGCCGCTGCGGTACGCGAGCTCCGCGCGTTCGCAGAGTTCGAGCGGATGCAGCAGGCCGACGTTCACGAGCGCCGAGAGTCGCGAGTGAAACAGCCGCGGCTCGCCGCGGACCATCGCGTCCTCGTAGGGTCCGAACGCGTCGAGCCGATGCGCGAAGAAATCGTCCGCGTAGGCGAGCGCGTCGGCGCGCGTCGTCGGGATGTCGAACGCGCCGATCGCGCCCGGGTGGTCAGGAAAGAGGCGCTCCACGACCTCGATCGCCTCGCGCGTGCGAGCGCGCAGCGGAACCTCCGGTTCGTTCGGAAAGCGCATGCCGCGCGTCGGCGGCTTGCGATTGTCGTGATCGAAATTCCACGCGTTGCCGGCCGGCTCGTCGCCGTCCATCAGCAGGCCGGTCTTCCGCCGCATCCGGCGATAGAACGTCTCCATCGTCACCCGCTGCGCGCCCCGCGCGAACAGCGCGTCGAAATCGTCGCGCGTCGAAACGAAGTTGCAGTGCGGGGTCGTCTCGAACGCGAGCCCGCGCGCCCGGGCCGCTTCGCCGAGCCGCGCGTCGAGACCGTACTCGCTCTGCTCCATCGTCCGGATGCGCCGCGTTCCGAAGCGCGCGACGTGATCGTCGAGCGGGCTCTCGTACTCCGCCTCCTCGGCGCGATAGTCGACGTGCCAGCCGCCGGCGCGCAGGTCGTCCGCGAAGCCGCGCATCGCCGCGAAGATCAGCACGAGTTTCCGTTTGTGGTACCGGCGCGCGCGCGACCGGCCGAGCGATTCGACGAAGAGCACGACGGTCGACGCCTGTTCGCACCCGGCGAGCGCGGTGTTGCGCGGCGAACACTGATCGCCCGTGATCCAGACCGTGGTATCGCGCGCCCGTGCCGTCATCACGCGCCTTTGACGACGGCACCCGGCGCTTCCTCGCGACCATGTTCGTCCGCCGCTCGCGCCGAACGTCGGCGGCGTATGCCGATCATCGAAACGCGCGATCTGCGAAAAGTCTTTCGCTCGGTGAAGCGCGCGCCCGGAACGGTCGGCGCGATCCGCACGCTCTTCACGCGCGAGCACGTCGAACGCGTCGCCGTCGCGGGCGTCTCGATGTCGCTCGAGGCGGGCGAGCTCGTCGGCTACATCGGGCCCAACGGCGCCGGCAAGTCGACGACGATCAAGATGCTCACCGGGATCCTCGTTCCGAGCTCGGGGACGATCGAGGTCGCGGGGCTCGTCCCGCACGCCGACCGCAAACGCAACGCGCGGAACATCGGCGTCGTGTTCGGGCAGCGCAGCCAGCTCTACTGGGATCTGCCGCTCGTCGAATCGTTCACGCTGCTGCGTGCGATCTACGCGATCCCCGAGGCGACCTATCGCCGCAATCTCGCCGAGTTCACCGAGATCCTCGAGATGGCCGACTTCATGAGCACGCCCGTGCGCCAGCTCTCGCTCGGCCAGCGGATGCGCGGCGACTTCGCGGCGGCGCTGCTGCACGATCCGCGCATCGTCTACCTCGACGAACCGACGATCGGGCTCGACGTACTCGCGAAGGAGGCGATCCGGACGTTCGTCGCGCGCATCAACGCCGACCGCGGCACGACGGTCATCCTGACGACGCACGATCTCGCCGACGTCGAGCGGCTCTGCCGCAGGATCGTCCTCATCGACGACGGCCGCATCATCTACGACGGATCGATCGAGCGGATCAAGGATCAATACGGGACGCACCGCACGCTCGTCGTCGAACTCGCGCACGACGAGCCGATCGCGGCGATCCCCGGCGCCGAACTCGAATCGCGCGCCGGCCGTCGCGTGCGGCTGCGCTTCGATCGCGGCGAGCTCAGCGCCGACGTCCTCATCCGCCGCGTCGCCGAGAGCTACGCGATCGAAGACGTCTCGATCGAAGAACCCGAACTCGAATCGATCATCCGGCGCATCTACGTCGACGGCTACGACGCCGCCCTCGGGCCGCACGCGACCGAGCCCGTATGATCGATCTCAACGTCTATCTGACGTTCGCCCGGACCGCCTTCGCGCGCTCGATGACGTACCGGTTCGAAGTGTTCTCCGAGCTCGGCTCCTTCGTACTGCGCATCTACATCCTGCGGTCGCTCTGGATCGCGCTCTACGCGCAGAACGCGTCGCCGCCGGGTCTGCCGCTCCACGCGATCATCACGTACTCGACGATCGCGCTGCTGATGTCGCTCGTCCTCGAAGTCGACGGGACGCGGCAGATCCAGACGCGGATCCGCGAGGGGACGATCGCGACCGATCTGATGAAGCCGATCAGCCTGCCGCTCTTCTTCTTCAGCGACGGGTTCGGCGAGACGGCGTTTCACGCGCTGACGATCGTGCCGGCGCTCGCCCTCGCGCTCTTTTTCGTACGCATCGACGTACCGCCGCCCGCAACGCTCGCGGCGTTCGCGATCGCGTGCGTGCTCGGCTACGTGGTGAACTTCCTGATCAATTTCCTGATGAACGCGGTCGCCTTTTGGACGCTCGAGATCCACGCGATCCAGCTCTCGATCCGGTGGGCCTCGGATCTGCTGAGCGGAGCGCTGATCCCGCTCTCGCTCGTGCCGGGCCTCTTCGGAACGGTCGCCCGGAACACGCCGTTCGCGGCGATCTACTCGACGCCGCTCGAGATCTACATCGGGCAGCTCCCGCCCTCCGCGTGGCCCGCGGCGATCGGCATCCAAGCCGGCTGGATCGTGCTCTTCGCGGCGATCGCGGTCGCCGTCTGGCGCGCCGCCGAGAATCGCGTGGTCGTCCAGGGCGGCTGAAACGAAACGGCCGCGATGCCCCCGTCCGGGTCGGGTCCGCGGATCCTACCGCGAACGCGTTACGGGTTGCTGAGCGACTGCGGGATTCCGGCGGCCGCCGCGAACGGCAGCAGCGCGAAGTTCTGCGCGATCGGCGTGCCGACGCCGATGATCGGGCTGTAGCCGAGCACGCCCGACGCCGTGTGGTACACGCCGTTGTAGCCGTAGATGCCCTGCCGGAAGAAGTGGTACGGCAGCGCGGTGTTCGCCGCGGCGAGCGAGTACAGATCTTCGTTCTCGTTGCCGAGACGCGAGTGCTGGACCGACTCCTTGACGGCGAGCAGGCCGGCGAACTCGGGCGCCGAGGCGCTCGTTCCGATGAGCCCCGCGAGCGCGCCGCCGATGACGGCGATGTCGGCGCTGTCGCGATTGGCGAGATCGCAATTGACGACGATCGACGGCCCGTAGTACGGGCAACCGCCCATGTGCATCGAGACGTCCGGCATCACGCGCATCGTGGCGCTGCCGGTGTTGATGCCGCTCTGGAACGCGGGCTTCGCGAAGAGCACGCTCGTGCCGCTTCCCGAACCCCAGAGGCCGAGCGATTCGAGGTTGCCCGTCCCGAAGGGATCCATCGGCGTGACGATACGATCGCCCGTGGCGTTCTCGCCGACGTACGTCGAGTTCAGGCTGCCCTTGGTGTAGCTCGTCACGAGATTGGTTCCGCCGACGGCGGTGACGTTCGGATCGTCGACCCAGATGCCGGAGCCCGCGATCGGGTGGAACACCGTCGAGGTCTTCGGACCGAAGTATCCGGTCGGGAGACAGCCGAGGCCCGAATCGTCGCCGGAGCTGAAGATGAACGTGATGCCCTGCGAATTGCCCTGACGGAAGAGATCGTGATAGGCCTGAAGGATGCCCGTCTGATCGGTCCCGTTATTGTACGCAGCCGTGTAGTACAGTTCGCACTCGCCGTACGACGTGCTCACGATGTCCGCCTTATTCGCTTCGTCGAGATACGCGTAGGCGTTGAGGAACGGTTCGCCCGGGCTGTTGATCGAGACCCCGACGACGTTCGCACCGGGCGCCGCGCCGGCGACCTGCTGCACGTCGAGATCCGCTTCGTCCGACGTTCCGTTGTTGGGATCGAACGCGTACTGTCCGCCGAGCAGGAGGTGCGTCGGAACGGGCGCCGCCGGGAATCCCGCGGTGCCGTATTTCTCGTGCGCGAAGTAGAGCGCCGCATCGGAGCTACTGAAGTCGGATTCGCCGACGGTCGCGACCGTCACGCCCTTGCCGTTGGCGACGAGGTCCGAGGGATGGTCGTACGCCTGCTTGAGGTCGTCGAACCAATACACGCCGAGCTTCGAATAGCGATTGAGCGGCGCGCCGCCGACGTTCGCACGCGCGAACTCGGGCTTCGGCTTGATCGTCGTCGCGAGCCCGAGGACGGTCGCGTTCGCGGCCGTGAGCGCGCTCGGCATCGCGAGCGGCGTCGCGGCGGCGACCTGGAGCCCGCCCGTCGCGGAACGCGCGACGCCGAGCTGCGTCGAGAAGGCGCTGTTGATCGTCGCCGCGCGGCCGCGAACGTGGATCAGCTGCGACTCGACGCTCGTAACGCTCAGCCCCTTCGCGACCAGCGCCGCTTCGACGGCCTTGATCGACGCCGTCGACGGCGCGTACGCGGCGCGGAACTGATCGACGGTCAGGAAGTGATGGTACATCGGTGAATTTTTATTGGCTTGCAGCCGGATCAACTGATCGAGCTGCGCCGAATTCTGAAGCGGCAGGTGGACCGAGAAATCGATCGACTGCGTCGCGGGGAGGGTCGAGATCAGTTTGACCGATCGGACCGCCGCCGCGGAGGCCTCGAGCTGGGACGCGATCAGGAGCGATGCCCCGACCGCGGTTCCCATGAGAAGTTGACGAAGTATCACGAATGCCTTCCTGAAAAGGACGGAAACGCTCGTCCGAAGGACGAGCGTAAAAACGGAGAAGGTCGCGGAAATCGGGAGCCGCGCACTTCAAACGTTTCGTGAAACGTTTGTAAAACGTGCGTCTTCCTCGGCGTTCATTCACGAGGACTTCAGTGCGGTATGTTGGCCAAAGGGGGCGCGCTGGCGTCCCG
>CAZZZK010000131.1:0-7170 GCA_964658555.1 Vulcanimicrobiota bacterium
CTATTCTCGAGCCCGAGGAAGAGCAGGTTCGGGTCGCGCGGATCTTCGAGAATCGCGCGGGCGACCTGTCCCGCGGGGAGCCCCGCGTCGATCGTCCGCCAGGTCGCGCCGTAGTCGCGGGTCACGTACACGTGCGGCGCGTCGTCGCCGACGAAGTGCCGATCGGCGACGGCATAGAGCGTCGCGGGATCGGTTTGCGAGGCGCAGATCGTCGGGATGCGCGTATCGGGATCGGCGGCCGGCATCGTGACGTCCCGCCAGTGGGCGCCGTCGTCGCGCGTGAGCTGCACCCGTCCGTCGTCCGTCGACACCCAG
Source organism: Vulcanimicrobiota bacterium (assembly GCA_964658555.1). Lineage (GTDB taxonomy): Bacteria > Vulcanimicrobiota > Vulcanimicrobiia > Vulcanimicrobiales > Vulcanimicrobiaceae > CAZZYZ01. Next base: position 316 of record CAZZZK010000131.1, read on the forward strand.
ATCTCGCCGAGCTTCGCGGGCGACGGTGCGATGTCGAGGATCGTGTCGTACGTCTCGGCGCCCGTGACGTCGAGCCGCAGCGGCGTCCCGGAGAGCCCCTGGCGCGCGCGAATGTCGCGCGTCAGATCGGGGGAGATCGGCTGCCAATGCACGCCGTGATCGGTCGTGCGGAAGAGCACGTCGCCCGCATAGTAGCCGATGCGCCCGTCGAACGGCGAGAACGCGAGCGGCGATTCCCAATTGAAACGGTACCGAAGTTCCGACGGCGCGACGACGTTCTGATCGCGCTGATAGGGCGAGACGTCGAGCGCCGCGTGCGTATCGACGTCGTAGCGCACGAGCGATCCCGCGTTGTTCCCGCCGCCCGAGGACGTGTAGAACCAGTGCGGATGCGCGGGATCGGGCAGCGTCCAATTTCCGTCGCCGCCGCCGACCGAGAGCCACGCGCGCGACAGGACGCCCGCGCCCGTTCCGGAGCCGGAGGGCCCGCACCACGAACCGTTGTCCTGCAGACCCATGCAGACGTCGTAGGGCGTTTCGTCGTCGGTCGCGATGCGGTACGCCTGTTCGATCGGGACGTTGCGCCGCCACTCCCACGTCGCACCGTCGCTGCGCGAGATCGCGATCCCGCCGTCGTTCCCCTCGAGCACGGTCCGGCCGTCTTTCGCGAACCAGACGTCGTGATGGTCGCCGTGCAGGTGCCGGCCGCCGAGCTGCCACGTCGCTCCGCCGTCCTTGCTCTCCGCGAGGCGGACGGACGTCGCGAAGAGATGGTTCTCGTTGCTCGGGTCGACGAAGATGCGCGTGTAGTAGAAGGGCCGCTCGTCGACGAGCGTATTCGTGGAGACGGGCCGCCACGACGTCCCGCCGTCGTCCGAGCGCCAGACGAGGCCCTCGTTGGATTCGACGATCGCATAGACGCGCTTGGGATCGCTCGGCGCGATCGCGACGCCGATGCGGCCCGTGAGGCCCGTCGGGAAACCGCGGCCGGCGACGCGCGTCCACGTCGTGCCGCCGTCGCGCGAGCGGAAGAGCCCGTCGAGCGGACCGCCGCTCGTGAGATGCCACGACGTGCGGCGAAACTGCCACATCGCCGCGAACATGACGTTCGGATCGGTCGCGCTGCGCGCGAGATCGGCCGCGCCCGTCTGCGGGCCCAGATACAGCGTCTGCTTCCACGTCGCGCCGCCGTCCGACGTGCGGTAGACGCCGCGCTCGGTCGAATCGGCGAACGGCGAGCCGAGCGCGGCCGCCACGGCGACGTTCGCGTCGCGCGGATCGAGCGAGAGTTTCGCGATCGCGTACGTCTTCGCGAGGCCGAGGTGCCGCCACGTCTTCGCGGCGTCGGTCGTGCGATACACACCGTCGCCGTACGAGACGTCGTTGCGCGGATTGCCTTCGCCCGTGCCGACCCACACGTCGCGCGGATCGCGCGGCGAGATCGCGACGGCGCCGATCGATCCGACGTCCTGCTTATCGAAGACGGGCTTCCACGACGCGGTGCCGTCGGTGCTCTGCCAAACGCCGCCGCCCGCGGCGCCGACGTACACGAGCGCGGGGTCGAGGTCGGAGCCGGCGACGGCCGCGAGCCGGCCGAGAGCGTTCGCCGGTCCGATGTTGCGCCACGCGAGCGCGTCCATCGGACCGGGCGGCGGCGAAGCGCTCGCGCTCGGATCGGGCGAGGGCGCGATCGAGCCGCTCGCGGCGGGAGCGGGCCTCGGCTGCGCGCTCCGCGCGACGCCGGAGAAGGAAAGGGCGAACGACGCGAGGGCGAGTGCGACGAAGAACGGCAGTCGGCGGGAAGTCATGCTCGCGGACGCTTCGCGAACGCACGTCGCCGGACCTGAGCCGGCGCGTGCGGACGATTTTCGGGCAAGAGACGCCGAACGCACGCGCCGCCCGAATCAGGAGCATCCGTGAACCCCGAAGTCACCGCCAACGATCGCCTCGTCGACCGCATCGCGCGCAACACCGATCTCGATCCGCTCGCCGACGCGATCGGGCCCGCCATGCGGAAGGCGCTCGATAGTGCGGGGCCGCTCGGCCCGTTCGCGGACGTCCTGCACGGCACGCCGCTCGGCCATCCGCTGCACCCCGCCGCGAGCGATATCCCGATCGGCGCGTGGTCGCTCGCGGCGATCTTCGACGCGCTCGAAGCGTCCGGCAAGACGGCCTACGCGCCCGCCTCCGATCTCGCGATCGGGGTCGGCCTCGCGGGAGCCGTCGTCGCGATCGCGTCGGGCTGGGCCGAGTGGTCCGATACGAAAGACGATCCGCGCCGGCTCGGGCTCGCGCACGCGATGATCAACGCGGTCGGCTTCAATCTCTACATCGCGTCGCTCGCGCTGCGGTTGCGCGGGAATCGCTCGGCCGGACTCGCGACGTCGTTCGCCGGGTACGCGTTCGCGTCGTTTGCGGCGTATCTCGGCGGCGAGCTGTCGTTCGGCATGGGTCTAGGAACGAAGCACACGGCGAAGCCGAACGTCCCGCCGTCCGATTTCACGCCCGTCCTCCCGGCGAGTCAGGTGCGCGACGAGCCGGTGCGCATCGAAGCCGGCGGCATCGCGATGCTGCTCTCGCGCGGCGCGACAGGGCAGATCTCCGCCGTCTCCGCGATCTGCACGCACCGCGGCGCGCCGCTCGAACAGGGCACCTTCGACGACGGCTGCGTGACCTGCCCGTGGCATCACGCGCAGTTCTCGCTCGCGACGGGCGACGCCGTACGCGGCCCCGCGACGTTTCCGCTCGCCCATTTCGAAACTCGCGTGAACGACGGTATCATCGAGGTTCGCGCCGCCTACGGCGCGTGAACCGTCGCCGCGGGGGCGTCGGCCGGACACGGAGCCGCGAGATCGCACGTGCCGCCGTCACGGCGGTGCCCTGCGCGAACGCTCGCAGGACTACGCGGTCTTCAAGGGACCGGCGGCACGATACCGGTTGACCACGACGCCGGACGGCATCGCCGTGCTCTGGGCGGGCTCGAACGATCGCGGCGGCGTTCCGTCCGCGAACAAGCGCTTTCCGGTTCCGAGCAACACCGGATAGACGACGAGTACGAGATCGTGCGCGAGCCCGTGTTCGAGCAGGACCGGCGTGATCGTGGAGCTGCCCCATACGAGAAGGTCCGGGCCGTCCCCGGACGAGATCCGTCGAACGTCCGCGACGACGTCCGGCCCGAGGCCCTCGAACGGTCCCCACGCGAGCGTCTCCGGGCGATGCGTCGCGACGTACTTCGTCGCCGCGTTGAGCGCGGTCGCCATCGGACCGCTCGGCGCCGCCGGCCAGAAGCCCGACCAGATGTCGTAGGTGCGGCGGCCGAGCAGCAGATCGAAGCCTTCGCCTTGCGCGGCGAGGATCGCATCCCGGCCGGCGGCCGTGCGATACGGCGCGGTCCAGTCGCCGTACGGAAACCCGTCGTCGTCGGCCGAGTGCTGGATGACGCCGTCGAGCGAGACGTGTTCGAAGATCCGGATCGTTCTCATGGACACTCCTGACGGCTTCGATATCGTCCGACGCCGATGTCGGTGCCGACGTGACGCCGACGCCGACGAACGATATTCGTCTTTCGCGTTCGGCCTCGTCGCACGTCCGGCATCGAGCGGCGAACGTGAGATACCGGAAGGCTACGGGCGATGCGTCGTCACTTCAGATAGCGTGCGAACCAGTCGAGGGTACGGCGCTCGGCGTCGGCGCGATCCTTGGGCTGCTGCAGGCCGTGACCTTCGCCCGGATAGACGACGAACGACGTCGGCACGCCGAGCGTAACGAGCGCGTGCCAGAACTCTTGGCTTTGCGGCGCGGGCGTTTCGACATCGCGTTCGCCGACGTATTCGAACGTCGGCGTCGTGACGTTCTTGATGAACGTGATCGGCGACGAACGCGCGTAGACGGCGGGATCGTCGTAGACCGACGCGCCGAAGAACGGGATCATCCAGCGATCGATACCGTTCTGACCGTAATACGAGAGCCAGTCGCTGAGGCCGCCGCCCGCGACCGCCGCTTTGAAACGGTGCGTCTGCGTGACGGCCCACATCGTCATGAAACCGCCGTAGGAATAGCCGCTGATGCCGAGGCGCGCTTCGTCGATCGGAGCGATCCGTTCGACGGCGTCGATGCCGGACGTGACGTCGCGCAGATCGCCGTAGCCGAAGTCCTTGACGTTCGCGAGCGTGAACGCCTCGCCCTCACCGAAGCTGCCGCGCGGATTGGGTTCGAAGACGTAGTAGCCGGCACGCAGCAGCGCGCGGATCGTCCCGCGCTCGACGAACCGCGGACCGTACGCGGCCGACGGCCCGCCGTGGACGAACGTGATCATCGGATGCTTCGCACGCGCGTCGCCGGAGAGCGGCGCCAAGAGCCAGCCGGAAACGTCGAGACCGTCGCGCTTCCAAAAGACGGGCGTCGCGTGCGTTTCGGTCGGGACGCCGGCGTTGACGTTCGTGAGCGGCTGCCACGCGCCGAGCGACCCGACCGCGATCTCCGGCGCGTGCTCGAAATCTTGCATCGCGACGGCGCTGAGCGTGCCGTCGCGCGAGAGCGAGAAATCCGCGCCGTTCGCGGCGATCGTCGTCTCGTGGCTCCAGATCTCGCGCGGCTCCGGGTCGACGCGCTCGACGCGCCGCTTGGCGAGCGGCGGCGCGATCGCTTTCGGCGTCGCGGGCGGTGCCGAGAGGTTCGCGATCGAGATCCCGGTGCGGTTCGCGTGCACCGTCGAGAATACGAGCCGCTGCTCGGAGGCGGGGCCGCTCCAGGCGAGCGACGTCGCCGAAGAATCGCTGCCGGGCGTCAGGTCGCGCGCGACGCCGGAGCCCGAGACCGGGACCGTATAGACGTCGCCGCCGGTCGAGCCGAAATCGCTCATGATCCCGCCGATGAACGCGACGGTCGCGCCGTCGGGCGAGACGCGCGGGTTCGCGAGCTGCTGTTTCGGATCGCTCGGCGCGTAGACGACGCGCGCCTGCGAGGTCGCCGCGTCGAACGCGTACAGCTTCGCGATCCACCAATCGTTATCGCCGTCGCCCGTGGCCGCGGTGCCGACGAAGCCGCTGCCGTCGGGCAGCCAATCGAATTCGTAGACGTAGAGATCGGCGGGCGAACGGAAGACGAGCGTGCCGTTCTCGAGCGTCGCGATGCGCTGCTCGTCGATCGTCGCGCCGATCTCGCCGACGATCGCGGCCCCGGCCGACGTCGCGCCGCTCTCCTTACGCGCGCCCGCGGTCGCGAGCATCGCGAGCCGGCCGTTCGCCGCATATCGCAGACCGTAGATCGTCCCGTCGAACGCGGCGAGCTTTCGCAGATCGCCGCCCGTCGCATCGACGGAATAGATCGCGCGCGCGTCCTTCGGCGTCTTGAGCACGAACGCGAGGCGCGTCGCATCGGGCGACCACGCGGGCGACGACGGTTTACACTCGACGTCCGTGCCGCACGGCAGCGCGACCACGCGCGCCGCGGCGACGTTGCTCGACCGGATGGCGAGTGAGACGTGCGACTTCTCGCCGTCGACCGGCGCCTCGTCGCTCTCGAGCGCCGCGACGTGCGAGCCGTCGGGCGCGATCGTGACCGCCGAGAACGAATGCAGGGGATGTGCGTCCGCGGTCCGCGCGGCGCCGGGGCGAGCGCCCGCGGTTTGTGCGCCGGCCGTCTGCGCGCCGGCGGGCGCGGCAAACGCGAACGCCGCTGCGCAGGCAACGGCGTTCGCGCGGAGCGATGCGAGGAAGCGCGGCACGCGGCGCTAGTTGACCGAGGCTTTGACGGCGCCGTTCGTGCCCGAGGCGATCTTCGCCGCGTCTTCGGCGAGCGCGACGAACGCGCGCACGGGATAGCCCGTCGGGCCCTTCGCGAGATACGCGGTCTCGGCATCGGTGTATGCCGTGCCCGCGATGTCGAGATGGATCCACGGCACGTCGCCGACGAACGCCTTGAGGAACGCGGCCGCCGTGAGGCTGCCCGCCGCGCGGCCCGTCGAATTGCGGAGATCCGCGATCTCGCTCTTCACCGTCTCCGAGAACTCGTCGTACAGCGGCAGCGGCCAATAGCGTTCGGTCGTCTCTTTCGCGATCTCGAGGAAGTGATCGCGGAACGCGTCGTCGTTCGAGATCGTGCCGGTCGCGCTGTGGCCGAGCGTGACGACCATCGCGCCCGTGAGTGTCGCGGCATCGACGATCTTCGTCGCGCCGAGTTCGCGCGCGTAGCAGAGGGCGTCCGCGAGGATGAGCCGGCCCTCGGCGTCGGTGTTGATGACCTCGATCGTCTTGCCGTTCATCGCGGTGAGGATGTCGCCCGGCTTCACGGCGCGCGGCCCGGGCAGATTCTCGCTCGACGGGATGACGCCGATGACGTTCGCCTTCGGCTTGAATTGCGCGATCGCGGCCATCGCGCCGATGACGCCCGCCGCGCCGCACATGTCGTATTTCATCTCGTGCATGTTCTCGGCCGGCTTGATCGAGATGCCGCCCGAGTCGAACGTGATGCCCTTCCCGACGAGCGCGAGCTTCTCGGTCGACCCGGGGTTGCCGGCGTACTCGAGGACGATCATGCGCGCGGGTTCGTCGCTGCCGCGCGAGACGCCGAGGATCGAGCCCATCCCCTTCGCGCGCATCTGCTCTTCGTCGAGCGCGTGGTACGCGAGGCCGTGCGCCTTCGCGACTTCCTCCGCTTTCGTGGCGACGTCGGTCGGGGTCATGTCGTTCGCGGGCGTGAGCGCCATCAGACGCGCGAGGTTGACCGCCTCGCCGAGGATCTCGCCGCGCTTCGCGCCCGCGGCGAGCTGCGCCGCATCGAAGTCGTGCGAGCCCGCGGTCGCGACGATCGTGATCGCCTCGAGGAGGATCGGCTTATCGGGCGTCGTGCGATAGG
>CAZZZK010000132.1:0-7110 GCA_964658555.1 Vulcanimicrobiota bacterium
CGCTCTGGCTCGCCTGTGCGGCGGCGACGATCGCGATGTCCGCGAGCGCGATACGGTTGGTTCGCTCACACTCGCGAACCGCGTCGCGCGCGTGAGCTGTGAGCGCCGATACCATCGCTCGTGCGGGACCATCCGGGAGCGTTTTCGAGCGTTGCGCGCGCCGATAGCTCAGTAGTCCCCCAACAAAATTCCAGCTTCGAAAGGTCCGCTCTCATGAACGGCCGGCTTTCAACGTTCGCTCCATGGCTTTTCTAAACGCGCTCGCGGGCTTCGGCCGCCATCCCAGCGCCCATCTGCTGCGCCGTCTCGTGGCGGGTCCGCTCCGCTTCACCGATCTCCTCGGCGGCGAGGGCAAGACCGACGAGCCCGCGCTCAGCGCGTCCCTACGCGAACTCGATGCCGCGGGCTTGCTCAAACGCCGCGTCGATCCCGGGCCGCCGCTGCGCGTCCTCTACGAGCTCACGCCCGAAGGCCGAGAACTCGCCCCCGCCCTCGCATCGCTCGCGGTGTGGGCGGAGCGCCGCCCCGAGAACGCCGATCAGCGCGATTCGCGAGCGTTCGGCTGACGCCGCCGAACGCTAGGCGTAGAAGCCGCGCGCGCTCATCGACACGGTGACGCGCTCGATCGCGAGCATGTAGGACGCGGTCCGCAGCGCCACCCCGTGGCGCTCGGAGATCGCGATGACCCGCTCGAAATTCTCGAGCAGCACGTCGGCGAGCCGGGCGTTGACTTCGGATTCTTTCCAAAAGTAACCCGACCGGTCTTGCGCCCATTCGAAGTACGAGACCGTAACGCCGCCGGCGTTCGCGACGATATCGGGGATCACGACGATCCCGCGCTCCGCGAAGAGCCGGTCGGCGTCGGGCGTCGTCGGGCCGTTCGCGCCCTCGACGATGAGCTTCGCCTTGATGCGCGCGGCGTTCTCGAGCGTGAGCTGTTTCTCGAGCGCCGCCGGGACGAGCACGTCGCACTCGCATTCGAGCAGCGCGTCGTTCGTGATGTGCTCGCCGACGCCGAAGCCCTCGAGCGAGCCGCGCGCGGCGACGTGGGCGATCGCGCCCGGCACGTCGATGCCGCGGGGGTCGTAGTACGCGCCGCTCACGTCGGAGATCGCGACGATGCGCGTCCCGGCTTCCGCGAGCAATCGCGCGGCGATCGAGCCGACGTTTCCGAAACCTTGGACGGCGACGCGTGCCCGCGCCGGCTCGATCCCCATCCGGCGCATCTGTGCGAGCGCGAGCAGCGAGACGCCGCGGCCGGTCGCTTCCACGCGGCCGCGCGAGCCGCCGATCTCGAGCGGCTTCCCCGTCACGACGCCCGGCACGTGCTGCCGCGTGTGCATGCTGTACGTGTCCATGAACCAGCCCATGATCTGCGGCGTCGTGCCGACGTCGGGCGCCGGAACGTCCTTATCGGGGCCGACGACTTCGACGAGTTCGGCCGCGTAGCGCCGCGTCACCCGTTCGAGTTCGCCGCGGGAGAGCGTTGCGGGATCGCAGGTGACGCCGCCCTTGCCGCCGCCGAACGGCAGGTCCACGACGGCGCACTTCCACGTCATCCAGAACGCGAGCGCGGTCACCTCGTCGAGCGTGACGCCCGGATGGAACCGGATCCCGCCCTTCGCCGGCCCGCGCGCGAAATTGTACTGGACGCGGTAGCCCGTGAAGACTTCCATCTCGCCGTTGTCGCGCAGGAACGGAATCGAAAAGATGATCTGCCGGGACGGCTGCGTGAGGACGCGCCGGATGCCGGGGTCGAGGTCGAGCAGCGTCGCCGCTTCGTTGAAGTAAGCGATCGCATCGCCGAAGACCGAGACGTCGCGAACGGCGGTCATCGGATGCGGGGGGCGGTGGAATGTGGCATGGACGTTTGCGTTCTCAAAGCGAGCCTTTTAGGCCTACGCATGGACAACGAAACGGACGTTCGGTAGGCCATCTGTAGAACGCCCGGGGTCGGGGTCGCGGATGCGGCCGACGCGTCACACGTTGAAGCGAAAATTGACGACGTCGCCCTCTTGCATGACGTACTCCTTGCCCTCGCTGCGCAGGAGCCCGCCGGAGCGCAACGCGTCCATCGTGTGCAGGCGCGCGTAATCGTCGAACGAGACGATCTCGGCGCGGATGAAGCCGCGCTCGATATCGGAGTGGATCTTGCCCGCCGCCTGCGGCGCCTTCGTGCCGACGTCGATCGTCCAGGCGCGGACCTCCGGTTCTCCCGCCGTCAGGAACGTCATGAGCCCCAGCAGCTTGTACGCGCTCACGATCATCTGATCGAGCCCGCTGCGATCGATGCCGAGCTCCTCGCGAAACGACGCCGCATCGGCGTCGTCGAGGCCGGCGAGTTCGGCTTCGATCTTGCCGCAGAAGGCGAGCGCTTGGCTCCCCTCGCGCGCGGCGAGATCGAAGACGCTCCGCGCGAGCGGCCCGGGCTTGCCGATCTGTTCCTCGTCGACGTTCGCGACGTACAGCATCGGCTTCGCGGTGAGTAAGAACGATTCGCGCGCGAGTTCGGCCTCGAGCGAATCCGCCGGAAAGCTGCGCGCGGGCACGCCGTCCTCCAGCGCGGCGCGAAGTCGTTTCGCCGCTTCGAACTGGGGCGCGAGCTTCGGATTCGCGCGGGCCTCGCGCTCGAGCCGCTCGACGCGTTTGCCGAGCGTGCCGAGATCGGCGAGCGCCATCTCGATCGCGATGATCTCGATATCGCGCAGGGGATCGGGGCCGCCCTCGACGTGGATGACGTCGTCGTCGACGAAGCAGCGCACGACCATGACGACGGCGTCGGTCTCGCGGATGTGGCTGAGGAACGCGTTGCCGAGCCCGGCCCCCGAACTCGCACCGCGTACGAGCCCCGCGATATCGACGAAGCGCATCGTCGCCGGAACGATCCGCTGCGATTTGCAGATCTCCGCGAGAACCGCGAGCCGATCGTCGGGGACGCCGACCTCGCCGACGTTGGGATCGATCGTCGCGAACGGATAGTTCGCGGCGAGCGCTTGCGCGGAGCGCGTGAGGGCGTTGAAGATGGTCGATTTGCCGACGTTCGGCAAGCCGACGATACCGCATGAGAGTGCCAAGGCGACGTGCGCGGTTCGGGGATGGCAAGGAATCGTCCTGGACGCGTAGGATGAGGCCCCATGCGCCAAATGAAGGTCGACAAGCTCGGCATCGACCTGTTGACTCACGATCCCGTCGTCATTCTCAAGGATCTCGAAGGGAAGCGCTTCCTCCCGATTCTGATCGGTCCGTTCGAAGCGACCGCGATCGCGCTCGCGCTCGAGGGCACGGCCGTCCCGCGCCCGCTCTCCCACGACCTCATGCGCACGATGCTCGAATCGCTGCACGCGTCGCTCGAACAGATCGTCATCCACGACATCAAGGAATCGACGTTCTTCGCGAAGCTGATCGTCAAACAGAACGGCGATACGCAAGAGATCGACGCGCGGCCCTCGGACGGCATCGCGCTCGCGTTGCGGATGCAAGCGCCGATCTTCGTCTCGGATAAGATCGTCCTCGAAGAGACGGTCGCGGACAAGAAAGCCGAAGCCGAAGAGTCGCAAAAATTTAAAAAATTCATCGAAGAACTTCGCCCGAGCGATTTCAAGGAATAGGCGGACATCATTTCGACGGGAACGGCGAACGAACGCGCGGAGATCGGTGTCTTCGGCGGCTCGGGATTCTATTCGTTGCTCGACAACGTGCGCGAGGTCTGGATCGAGACGCCGTACGGCGCGCCGAGCGATACGGTCGCGCTCGGCGAGATCGCGGGTAAATCGGTCGCGTTCCTGCCGCGGCACGGCAAGGACCATCGCTATCCGCCGCACGCGATCAACTATCGCGCGAACCTCTGGGCGATGAAGGAGCTCGGCGTCACGCGCATCGTCGCCCCGACGGCCTGCGGCTCGCTGAAGACCGAGTTCGCGCCGGGCGACATGGTCGTCGCGGATCAAGTCGTCGATCGTACGACGGGCCGTCGCGATACGTTCTACGACGGCCCGATCACGACGCACGTCGGCTTCGCGGACCCCTACTGCCCGCAGCTCCGGCCGATCGCGATCGACGCGCTGCGCGGGCTCGGGATCGCGACGCACGAGACGGGGACGATCGTCGTCATCGGGGGGCCGCGCTTCTCGACGCGCGCGGAATCGAAGTGGTTCCAAGACGCGGGATTCGAGGTCATCAACATGACGCAGTATCCCGAATGCTACCTCGCGCGCGAACTCGAGATCTGCTACGTGAACATCTCGCTCATCACCGATTACGACGTCGGCCTGCCGGGCACGGAGCCCGTCTCGCACGAGGCCGTCCTCAAGGTCTTCGCGAGCAACAACGAGCGCGTGAAGCAGGCGATTTTCAAGATCGTCGAAGCGACGCCCGCGGAGCGAACCTGCGGCTGCAATTCGGCGCTCGCGAGCGCGCGCGGCTGACGTGCGCGGCATGCGGCGCGGCGGCGGATTACGCGGGCCGGTACGGTCGACGCCGCCCGTCGATCTCACGATCTATCTCAAGGCCCTCGGCCTGCTCGTTCGAAATCCGACGATCTGCCTCGCGCCGCTGCTCGCGGGCGTCGCGAACATCCTGCTCTTCCGCATCTCGCCCGCGAGCGGCGGCGGCGGGCTGATTGGCGGCGCGACCTCGAGCATCGTCGGCCTGATGGCGCAGCTGATCGATTGGTTCGGGCTCGCCGTCGCGATCGTCGTCGCGAGCCTCGCGTGGCGCCGCGGTCGCACGTCGTTCGACGACGCGTGGGATCAGTCGCGGGCGCGCGCGGGCGACATCCTCTTCGCCTCGCTCGGCTTCGGATTCGTCATCTATCTCGCCGGGCTGATCGGCTCGTTTCTCGGCGCCTTCGGCGCGCTCGCGCTGACGCTCGTCGCGTATTTCGGCTTCGTCTACACGCTGCCGGCGGCGGCGATCGGCGGGACGCCCGGCGGCGCCGCGCTCAACGCGTCGATCGAGATCGCGAAGCGCGCGCCGCTACCGACGCTCGTCGTGACGGCCGTCTACTTCTTCGCGTTCTCCTACGTCCCGACGCTCGCCGTGCAGGCGCTGCAGCCGGTATTGCTCGGAAATTCGATCTTCGCATCGGGCGTCGTCTCGTCGCTCGTCGTCGCCGCCATCACGGCGATCGTCTCGGGCTACGTCGCGCTCGTGCTCGCGAAGACGTTCGAAGATCTCTCGTACGGCAGGCGCTGGGGCTAGCCCGCGGCGTCGCCGGCCGCCGATCGTTATGTAGCGTGCAAGAGTCGTTCGATTTCCTCGGCGACGCGCCGGTCCCGGAGCGCTTGGCCGCGATCGAAGCGGGCGCGCACCGCATCTCGATCGGGACGTGCGGATATTCGTATGCGGAATGGGTCGGGCCGTTCTATCCGCGCGGCACGAAACAGCCCGATATGCTCGCGTATTACGCCGAGCGATTCGACGCGCTCGAGATCGACTCGTCGTATTACGGCGTGCCGAAGCGCGGCTCGATGGAGAAACTCGTCCGCGTGACGGGCGAGACCTTTCGCGTCGCCCTCAAGCTGCCGGGGACGCTCACGCACGACGCCGCCGAAGGCTCGCCGCTGCATCCCGACGCCGGGCTGTTCGCGGAGAGTATCGCGCCGCTCGCGGAGAGCGGCAAACTCGCCGTGCTGCTCGCGCAGTTTCCGGGTGCCTTCCGGCCGAACGACGCGACGCGCGACCACCTGCGCGTACTGCGCGACGCGTTTCCGGACGTCGCGCTCGCCGTCGAGTTCCGCCACCGCGATTGGCAGACGAACGACACGCTCGAATTGCTCGCGAGCCTGGATCTCGCGTGGACGAACGTCGACGAGCCGCACTTCGATACGCTCTTGCGGCCGGCGAGCGACGTGACGGGGCCGGTCGGCTACGTTCGCTTTCACGGCCGCAGCGCCGCGACGTGGTGGAAACCCGATACGCCGGGCGATCGCTACACGTACGATTATTCGATCGAGGAGCTCGAGCCGTGGAGCGAGCGCGTCCTCGACATCGCGGGCGCGGCTCCCGAGACGTTCGCCTTCTTCAACAACCATCGCTTCGGCAGCGCGACGATCGACGCGCGCAAGCTCGCGGCACTCGTCCGCAGCCGCCTCGCGGCGTAGCCGCTACGAGAGCGTCCGGACGACGCGGCCGGCGGCATCGAGGAACTCGATCTTCGGCGATCCGTCCGCGCCGACCGTGAGCGTGAGCCGCGGATGCCCCGCCGCATCGCGCAGCACGAACGTCGCGTCGCGATCCCGCACTCCGGCGAAGACCCGCGGCGTGAGCGTCAAGCTCTTGCGGCGCAAGCCGTCGATCGCCGCCGCGCGCCGGTTCTCGGGCAGTGCGGCGATGCGCGAGAAGAGCGGCGCGGTCGTCTCGAGCGACACGTTCGGAGCGTCGTTGACGGAGAGCCCGATCTTGCGTTCGTTTCCGTCGCCGATTCGCGAGAGCTGCACTTCTTGATCTTGTTTGTAGGCGTCGAACGTCAACGATTGCGCCTGGACGATCTCGCCGTGCGGCCCCGCGTGCGCGCCGTAGATCAGGCCGCCGACCTCGTCGCGCCGCTCGCTATAGAACATCAGGCCGGCGTCGGCGTTCGGGCCGCCGGCACGCCCGGAGAACGGCTTCCCGGCGAGAATCGGCGGCGGTTCGCGATCCTTTCCGAAGAGCGCGAGGCGCACGTTTCCGTTCTCGTCGGTGACGTCGATGCGCCGCGCGCTGATCGTGTCGAACGATCGCGAGCGCAGCCCTCCGGCCGCCCCGAGGAAGAACACGGCCGCGACGAGCGACATCACGATCGCATAGCCGCGAAAGAATCGCAGCTGGCGCCGCAGATGCAGATCTTCGTTCATGAACGCTCCCTCCGTAGCGGCGATCGGCGGATACGTTCGGCTCGTGCGATCGCGTCCGCTTCCGCCAGGCTTTGTCTCGCAACTTTCGAACGGCCCGCGGGATCGGCACGTGCGATGCAGATTACCGATTTCACGCCCGCGAGCGCGCTGATCGGAGGCGTGGCGATCGGCGCCGCCGCGACGCTCTACCTGTTCGCCGACGGGCGGTACGCGGGGATCAGCGGGATGGTGCGCGGCGTCGCCTTCCCGGGAGATCCCGACCGTGCGCTCGACGCGC
>CAZZZK010000133.1:0-7106 GCA_964658555.1 Vulcanimicrobiota bacterium
ATATGGCTCTCGTGCCTCGCGGCCGCACTCGCGCTCAATTACGGCGCGATCGTCGTCTGGCGGCTGCGCAATCACGGCGCCCAGGCGGCGATGCAGTTTCGGACGGTCGGTATGAGCATCGTCCCCGCCCTCGCCGCGGGTGCCGTCATCACGCTCGCGCTCGTTTTACGCGATCTCGACGAATTGCTGCCCGGCATGTGGTGCGCGACCTACGCGCTCGGTCTGTTCGCATCGCGATCGATGGTGCCGCGGGCCGTGGTCGGCGTCGCCGTCGGTTTCGGCGCCGCGGCGGCCCTGCTCTTGCTCGCGCCAGGCGTCGAGGCGCTCGCCTGGTGGACGATGCCGCTCGCCTTCGGCCTCGGACAGATCGCGATCGGCTCGATCGTGCTCGTTGCCGCGCCTGCCGATACATCTCCGGAAAGGATCGTGCGATGAAATCCCCCGCGCCGTTCGCCTACGAGGGCCTCGAACGCATCTTCCACGAGCGAGGCCGCCTTGCGGTGTGCACGTGTCTGTGCGCGCACCCGGCCGGGATGCGCTTCAAAGCGCTCCAGGAAGCGTGCGCGCTGACGGACGGTAATCTGAGCCGCCACCTCCACGCGCTCGCCGAAGACGACGTGATCGCGATGATCCGCTCCCGTCACAACGGCCGGGCGACGACCGTCGTGAAGATCACGCCGTCGGGCAACGCGCGCTTCCTCGCCTACATCGACGAGCTCGAGTCGGTCGTCCGGACGGTCCACGCCGCCGAACCCAACCGGCGTGCCGCGCCCGCGCTGCGCGTCGCGGCGACGACGTGATCGAGCGCCTTCCCTCCCACCCGGCGCCCGAGCCCGGCACGCCGCGCCACGTCGCGCTCGTGGTCCGCGGCGGCGAGCCGCACGGCGACGCCGGACCGCGCGAGGCCGCTGCGGTTCTTCGCGACGCCGTCCTCGAATTCGCGAGCCGGGGTATCGCGATCGTCTCGGTCTACGCGCCGCCGTCCGACGCGCATCTCGTAGACCCGGTCGCGCTCGAACGCGAAGCGGGGGCGCTGCGCCGCGGCAACGTCCGCGTCGACGCGCGCGGGACGTGCGCCGAACCGGTCTCCGCCGAGCGCGCGGCGCTCGCGTCGCTGCAGCGTCGCACCGCCGGGTGCGACGGAACGCTGCTCGTGCTCATGCCGGGCTATAGCGCCAGGGCCGACGTTCGAGCGGCCGTCGCCGCGCTCGCACGCGACGTTCGCGACGGCCGTCGCCGGGCGCCGTCTCCGGGCGACGACGCGCTCGCGAGCTATCTCGCGACCGCGGGCCTCCCCGATCCCGATCTCCTGATCGCGACCGGCGGCAGTCGGCGTATCGAAGATTTCCTGCTCTACGAGATAGCCTACGCGGAACTTTGGTCCACGAACGAGGGCTGGGCCACGTTCGACGCGCGCCAGGTCGACGACGCGCTGCGGTCATTTACCGGGCGGCAACGCCGCTTCGGCACGTAATCTCGCACGGAGCGAGCGAATTAGCGCCGGCGCGTGCTATACTACCACCTGTGAAAACGCGTCCGGACATCCGCAATCTCGCGATTATCGCCCACGTCGACCACGGCAAGACGACGCTCGTCGATGCCATGCTCAAACAGAGCGGCGTCTTTCGCGAGGGACAGGCGCTGACGACGCGGGTCATGGATTCCAATCCGCTCGAGCGCGAGCGCGGCATCACGATCCTCGCGAAGAACACGGCGATCAAGCACGGCGATATCAAGTTCAACATCGTCGATACGCCGGGTCACGCCGATTTCGGCGGTGAGGTCGAGCGCGTGCTGCAGATGGTGCAGGGCGTGTTGCTGCTCGTCGACGCCGCGGAAGGCGTGATGCCGCAGACGCGCTTCGTGCTGCGCAAGGCGCTCGAGCTCGATCTCAAGGTCATCGTCGCGGTCAATAAGATCGATCGCAAGGACGCCCGGGCGATGGAAGTCGTCAACGAGGTCTTCGATCTGTTCATCGAACTCGGCGCGAACGACGATCAGGCCGATTTCAAGACCGTCTTCACGAACGGCCGTGCGGGCGTCGCGAAAGAGACGCTCGAGGATCCCAACGACAATCTCGAGCCGCTCTTCCAAGCGATCGCCGACAATATCCCGGAAGCCCCGGCCGAAGACGGCCCGTTCCAGATGCTGATCTCCGCGATCGACCACAATAAGTACGTCGGCCGCATCGGGATCGGCCGCGTCTTTCGCGGCGCGTCGAAAATCAACGCACCGATCGCGAAGGTCGCCCACGACGGGGCGATCGAGACCGGCCTCCGTCTCACGAAGCTGCTGACGTTCGCCGGGCTCGAGCGCGTCGAAGTCGAGGAAGCGACCGCGGGCGATATCGTCTGCGTCTCCGGCATCGAGGGCCTCAACATCGGCGATACGATCGCCGACGCGCAGACGCCCGAGGGGATCAGCGCCGTCGCGGTCGACGAGCCGACCGTCTCGATGTTCTTCATGGTCAACGCGTCGCCGATGGCCGGCCGCGAGGGCAAGTACCTCACGTCGCGTCAGATCCGCGAACGGCTGATGCGCGAGCTCGAATCCAACGTCGCGCTGCGCGTCGAGGATACGGACAGTGCCGATACGTACGAGGTCCGCGGCCGCGGCGAGCTCCATCTCTCGATCCTCATCGAAACGATGCGTCGCGAAGGCTACGAGATCGCCGTCTCCAAACCGCAGGTCATCCTGACGGAGAAAGACGGCAAGAAGATGGAGCCGATCGAGTTCGTCGTCATCGACGTGCAAGAAGAATACGCGGGCGCCGTCATCGAGTCGGTCGGCCGACGCAAGGCGCAGATGTCGAACATGCTCACCGTCGGCGATTCGCGCCGTCTCGAGTACACGATGCCGACGCGTGCGATCTTCGGTTTGCGCGGCGAATTGCTCACGCTCTCGCGCGGCACCGCGATCATGTCGCACACCTATTACGACCACCAGCCGTACACGGGCGAACTGCCCGGCCGTTCGGTCGGGGCGCTCGTTACGAGCGAAACGGGCGTCACGACCGCGTACGCGATGTCCGGCCTCGAGGCGCGCGGGCGCTTCTTCGTCGGCGAGGGCGTCGACGTCTACGAAGGCATGGTCGTCGGCCGCGCCAACGACGATAAGGATATCGCGCTCAACGTCGTGCGCGCGAAGAAGCTGACGAACATGCGGGCCTCGGGCACGGACGACAGCAATAAGCTCTCGCCGCCCGAAGAGATGTCGCTCGAGCGCGCGATCGAGTTCATCGAAGACGACGAGCTCGTCGAGATCACCCCGAAATCGATCCGCATCCGCAAGCGCGTCCTCGACGAGACCGAGCGCCTCAAAGCGCGCAAGCGCGAGAAGGTTCTCGCGTAACGCCGCGAGTCGAACGCTCGCGGCGTTTCTCGTCGCACGGGTACGACTCGGTTATGAAGCGACTGTTATTCATCGAGAGTTCTCCGCGCGATGCGGCATCCGCGTCGACCACGATCGCTCGCGCTTTCGTCGATGCCTACGCTGCCGCGCACGCGGGGACGACGGTCGACACGCTCGACGTGTGGGACGGTTCCTTGCCGGAGTTCGACGGCGCGGCGATGCAGGCGAAGTACGCGGCGCTCTCGGGCCGAACGTTGAACGACGAGCAGACGGCCGCGTGGTCGAGGGTGGTCGCGTACGCGAAGCGATTTCAAGCTGCCGACGTCATCGTGTTCGCCGTACCGCTTTGGAACTATACGATCCCCTATAAACTCAAGCAGCTCATCGACGTGGTCGCGCAGAACGGCCTGCTCTTCGATTTCCATGAGGACGGTTCGGTGACGGGGAAGCTCGGCGGGAAGCAGACCATCGTCGTGTACGCGCGCGGAAGCTTTTACGACGCGACGTCGCCGACGCCGAAGGCCGAGTTCGATCAAGCGACGCCGTACATGAACACGTGGTTCCGCATCGTCGGCCTCGACGGCGACGTCACCGAATTCGCGATCGAGAAAACCCTCATGATGTCTCCCGAGGCGCTGCAAGCGCGTATCGCGGCCGTCTCGGGCGAAGCCGCCGCGCAAGCGAAGCGGATGTGACCCGGCGACCGCTTGATCGACGGGCGGCGGATCGACGTCTCGGGCGGCACGATCGGTCCGAGCGCACCGGCGCGCGGCGTCGCCGTCTACGGAATGTAGCGTTGCCGTCGCAACGATTCGAAAAGGTCGAAGAAGCTGTCGTCGGTCGCGCGATACGCGAGGAAGCCGAGGCGGCGGCTCTTCGTCATATCGGTCACGACTTCGATCGGGCGGCCGAGATCGGCATCGGTGTGCCACGCCGATGCGAGCCGCTCGAGTTTCGGCTCGGCGAGATCGTAGCGTTCCGCGATCTCGCGCCAGAGCGGCGCGTCGTTCGCCATCTGCACCTCGAGCGGCATCGGTTCGCCCGGATACGGGGCGGCCTCGAGGCCGAACCACCCGGCGATGCGCTCCCACATCCAGCTCCAACGGAACACGTCGCCGTTGACGACGTTGAACGCCTGATCGCGGCCGGCATCGCTCGTCGACGCCCACTCGAGGTGTTCCGCGAGCAGGCCCGCATCGGTCATGTCCGTCAGGCTTTCCCACTGCCGGCGCGAGCCCGGAAAGACGAACGGCCGTCCGCTCTCGCGGCAAATCGACGCGTACGCCGCGAGCGTGACGCCCATGTTCATCGCGTTACCGATCGCGAAACCGATGATCGTATGCGGCCGATGGACGCTCCACGAGAACCCGCGCTCCGCGGCCGCCGCGAAGATCTCGTCCTCCTGATCGTAGTAGAAGTTCGCGACCGCTTGGCGCGGCTGCTCCTCGCGAAACGGCGTCTGCGGCAGCGCGCCTCTACCGTACGATTCGAACGGCCCGAGATAATGCTTCAGTCCCGTAACGAGTGCGGCGTGCTCGACGGGCGCGTGCGCGACGCCCTTCATGAGGTTGCGAATCATCCCGCCGTTGACCGCACAGTTCTCCGCCTCGGTCGCGCGGCGCGACCACGTGCTCGCGAAGACGTGCGTCGGCGCGAGTCCCGCGAGCGCCGTCCGCGTCGCGGCTTCGTTCGTGAGGTCGGCGACGACCGGCTCGACGCCCGCGATCGAGACCGGATTGCGCGCGAGCCCGAGCACCTCCCAGCCGCGTGCAGTGAGATATCGCGCGAGGGTCCCGCCGACGATGCCGCTCGCGCCCGCGATCAACGCGACGCGCGGCGATGCGTGTGCCGCCGTCATCGGCCGAGCGGCTTCGCGATATCGGAGAGAACGTCGGGCGTGCCCGGGATCCGCTCCAGGCGCGGATACCGCGGACCACCGCGATACGCGACGGCGACGTCGCGATACACGCCGCCGCCGAGCAGCAAGACGTGGATCGGCGCGGCGGTGCGCTCGTGGGCGACGAGCGCGTCGTCGAGTTGCGTCTGCGCCTCTTCCGCCGAGAGCGCGCGCCCGTCGATGGCCGCGATCTTGACGCCGACGCCGATACCCGCCTTATTCGCCGCCGAACCTTCGATGACGTCGCCGATCGTACCGTCGCCGCGCGCGACGATCCCGAGCGAGTACCGCGCGTCGAGCGTGTGACGCTGCGCGTTCTCCGTCTTGTAGAACTCGGTCGGCTTCGCAGCGTAGACGAGGCGGTAGCCGCCGCGCTCGAAGATATCGGGCGGGTGCGGCGCGATCTCGTCGACCCACGTCGTGAAGAAGCCGCTCCAATCGAAGGGCACGACGGCGCGCAGCGCCGCGACGACGTCGTCCCGCGTGTAGGTCTTCGTCGCCGGCCCGGTATCGGGTGCGCCGAAGAACGCGCGCGTAAAATCGTCGAGCGTCTTCGCACCGTGCGTCCGCGCGCGAATCGTCTCGTCGGCGAGGATCCACATCATCTCGCCCTCGGGATAGAAATCGACGCGACGGCGCGCGCTCGAGAGCTCGCGCGGTGCCGCGTAGAGAAACGGCCCGGAGGTCGCCGTGTCGACGAGCGAACGCGTGCGGCGGCCGGTCGTCGTATCGAGCAGCGCCCACGTGCCCGCGAGCGAATCGAGCCACTGCTGCTTCGTCCACAGGCCCGCGCGCTCGGACTCGAGCTCGCCGTAGTGCTGCGTCATGCCCTCGTACGCCCACAGCAGATCGTCGATCATCGGCACTTGGAAGTTCGTCGTCGCGAGATCGGCCGGCCGGCGATATTTGCCGTCCCACGAGTGATTGAACTCGTGCGGGAGCAGCGTCGCTTCGGTGACGAACGATTTCGGATTCGTGAAGAAGTCGCCGTCGGTTCCGTCGTCGCTCGACTGGTGGTGCTCGACGCCGTTGCCGGGCATCTCGTCCGAGAGCGTCAGCAAGAACGTGTAGTGATCGAAGTGACGCGCGCCGTAGAGCGCGCCCATCTGCGCGACGAGCCTGCGATACGCATCGATCTGCGCGGGCGCCGCCTCGAGTTCTTCGGGCGTGTCGGCGAAAACGTCGAGTTCGACGGGAGCGCCCGAGATCGAGCCGAGCGGCCAGCTGCGCTTGTTGATCCCCGCATCGAGCGGCGAATCGACGAGCTTGTTGAGCGTCACGGGAGCGAACGCGACGGTCGCCGCGGTGCGGCTCGTCTGCGAGAGCGCGCAGCCGTACTGCCAATCGCCGCCCGGCAGCACGAGCCTCGGCGTCACGTCGATCGTCGCGACGTCGTTCACGAGCGGATAGATCACGAACTTGTTCCACGTGATCGTCAGCATGTTCGGCGTCGCGAGCCGCGCCGAACTATAGTTGCCTTCGTTCGCGGCGAGGTAATCGAAGCCGACGTCGAGCGTCGCCGTCCCGGCCGGGACGTTGACGTGGTAGGCGTACAGATCGACGAGATCGCGGACCCACGCGAGGCGCCGGCCGCCCGCACGGATCTCGAGCCCGGCGACGTTCGCGATCGGGCCGCTCGGCGCGTGTTCGCCCGGAATCCACTTCGGGTAGACGAGCGTCAGGGGACCGGGCGCGACGCCGATTCGCTCGGAGACGTGCACGTAGCCGCGCTCGACCTCGCTCGTGTCCACCGTGAGCTGCATCGGGACGCGACCCGGCGGTTGCGCGCCGGCGGCCTGCGCACGGCCGGCTGCGGGGACGAACGCGAACGACAGCGAGAAAAGACCGGCGGCGATCG
>CAZZZK010000134.1:0-7072 GCA_964658555.1 Vulcanimicrobiota bacterium
CGACGTCGCGCTCGCGCGGCGCGACGCCGAGCACGATCCGCGAGAACGGTGGGGCGAGCCGTCGCTCGCGCCGCGCCCGCAGGAGCTCGCGAACGGTCAGCTCGCGCAGCGCCGCGAGATTGTCGGCACGGAAGAAATTCGCGAGCGCCGCGTCGACGCGTTCGAGCGGATAGATTCGCCCGGCACGCAGGCGGTCGCGAATGACGTCCGGCGTGACGTCGATGAAGATCACTTCGTCGGCGAGTTCGAGGATCGTATCGGGTAGCGTCTCGCGCACGTGCGTCTCGGTGAGCCGTTCGACCGCGTCGCTGAGCCCGTCGAGATGCTGGATGTTCAGCGTCGTCATCACGGAGATGCCCGCGCGCAGGATCGAGATCACGTCGTCGTAGCGTTTCGCGTACGTTCCGCCGGTCGCGTTCGTGTGCGCGAGTTCGTCGACGAGGACGACCGCGGGCTTACGCGCGACGATCGCATCCCGATCGAGTTCGCCGTTCGGCAAGCGCGGCAACGTCTCGAGGCCGACGGCCTTCTCGATCGTATCGACGCGGCCGTGCGTCTCGATCAGCCCGGCGACGACGTCCGTACCTTCTTCGACGAGCTGATGCGCGCGATCGAGCATCGCGTACGTCTTGCCGCTCCCGGCGACCGAGCCGAGATAGATCGTCAGCCGCCCGTAGCCGATCCGCATGCGATCGCCCGCGGCCTGGCCGTACGGATGGCCCGCGCGATCGGCGACGCGGGCGAGCAGCGTACGCGACGGATCGACGACGTACAGATCGCGGTCGATCGCGCGCGAGAGGATCTTCGTCGCGAGCGGCCCGCGCCCGACGGTGACGAACGCGGCGCGCACCTCGCGCAGATCGCCGCGTTCCAGGCCCTTCGGCGCGGGGATCGCGACGACGTCGAACGCGCGGGACGCCTCGGCGACGCTCTCCGCTTGGAGCGGCGCGATCGTCGTCGTCTCGAGCGCGAGATCGAGTGCGTCGGCGAGCGACGCGACGCGGCGCAGGAACGACCGTTCGTCGACGTCGTCCGTCAGGATCGCGAGCGCCGTCGACGTCTTCGCCGGGCTCGTCACGGGGATCGTCAGCTGGTCGACCGTCTGCAGCAGCAGCTCGCGCAAGAGATTGAGATTCTGCCGTTTGAAGGCGCCGTTCGCGGCGCGTTCGATATCGGTCGGGCGCACGATCCGGCCCGCCCGCAGGCGCGATTCCAGGATCGACGCGGAGACGTCGAGCGCGATCACGCCGTCGGCGGCCTTGAGGAACGAGAGCGGCACGATCTCGCGCACGGGATGCCCGACGATCCGCTCCGCGACGGGGGCGACGCTCTCGAGGTGTTGCACGTTGAACGCACCGAGAACCGACTTCCCCGCCGCGCGCAGCGCGAGCGCGTCCTGCCAGCGTTTCGCGTTCGTCGCGCCGTCGGGATTGGCGTGCGCGAGTTCGTCGAGAACGATCGTTTCGTAATCGCTCGCGATCGCGGCTTCGAGATCGAAATCGAGGAACACGTTCCCGCCGATATCGAACGCGCGCGGCGGGATGCGCGGAAGATCCCGCGCGAGGTCCGCGAGATCGGGGCGGTCCTTCGTTTCGATCCAGCCGATCGCGACGCGGCGGCCGGCCTTGCGCTGGAAACGGACGTCGCTGAGGATGCGGTACGTCTTGCCCGCGCCCGGCGCGCTCGCGAGATATACCGTCAGACGGGGCTCGAAGCCGAGTTCCGCGAGCAGCGCCTGGGCGCTCGGACGTTCGCCGCGACTCATCGCACGATCCGTACCACGAAAAGGCCCGCGCGCCCCGTCACGGAAGCGCGAAACGTGCGCTCGCAAGCGATCGTCGCCGCCTGTATCGCCACGCTTTCCGCCGCGTTCGTCGTCGATCTGCTGACGCCGCAGCTCTTCGTCACGGCGATCTTGCTCGACGTGCCGATCGTGCTGAGTTCGCTCGGAGGCGGGCGGCGTTTCACGTATTGGCTCGTCGCCGTCGCGATCGTCCTCAACGTGATCGCGGGCTACGCGAACGGCGTCGCCGATCACCGGCACTGGGATTCGCTCGGCATCGGGGATCGGATCCTCGCCGGCATCTCGATCGCGCTCGTCGGCTATTTGAGCACGGCCGTCCAGCAGGCCGCGGAACGCACGGGGCGCCTGCAGGCGGGTCAGGCGCGCGCCCGGCGCGAGAACGCGCTCGCCGCGAGCATGGAGGCCGTGCGCACGACGCTCTCGAGCGACCTCGTCAGGCGCGCGATCGCGCGCGAGGCGATCGAGCTCCTCGGCGCCGATTCGACGCGTTTCATCGCCGCGGACGACGGCACGCGCTCGTTCGCCGCGTATCCGGGCGAAGCGGGCGTCGTCTTCGACGAATCGCGGCGCGCGCCGGAGATCGCCTCGCTCGTTCAGCGCACGTACGACGGCGGCGACGTCGTGCGGATCGATCTCTCCGATGCGTTCGGCCGCCTCGTCCTCGAACGCGTCGGAGCCTCCGCGATGCTCGCGCTCCCGCTCGCGGACCGCTATCGCCGGTACGGCGTCCTCTTCGCGCTCGCGCGCGATCCGCAGGCGTTCTCGGACGCGGTCGGCCTCGCGCGCGCCTACGCGAATCAGGCGACGAACGCGCTCGCCCAGTCGCGTCTCTTCGAGCAGCTCGGAGAACGCAACGTCGCGCTCGAACAGCGCACGGCCGTGATTCGCGATCTCGTCTACGCGCTCTCGCACGATCTGCGGACGCCGCTCGCCGCGCTCGGCATGACGATGCGTCAGGCCGAGGCGGGCGCCTACGGCGAGCTACCCGCGGCGTACCGCGAAGTCGTCGCCCACAGCATCGTCGCGACGGACGAGGTGCAGCGCCTCGCGGAGACCCTGCTGCTGGTCGCGCGTTTCGAAGCGGGCGATCGCCGGCCGCAGCGGGAGCCCGTCGCGCTCGTCGCGGCCGCGCGGCAGATCGTGCGCGAGTTCGAGGCGCTCGCCGCCGCGAAGGGGATCGCGCTCGGCCTCGATGCCCAGGCGGAGGTCGACGTGACGGGCGATCGCGGCGACGTGCGGCGCGCGATCACGAACCTCGTCGCGAACGCTCTCGAGCACGCGGGCGAAGCCGGACACGTCGACGTCGCGATCGCCGAACGCGCCGGCCATGCGACGGTCGCCGTCTCCGACGACGGCAGCGGCGTTTCGGCGAGCGCGCTGCCGCAGCTCTTCACGCGCTTCGCCGCCGGGGGGCCGCGCCGCGGCGGGGGCTCGGGACTGGGGTTGTACATCGTCCGCCGCGTCGCCGAAGAGATGGGCGGGACCGTGCGCTACGCTCCGCGCGAACCGCGCGGCAGCACCTTCACGCTCGACCTCCCGGCGGCGCGCCGATGAGCGCGGTGCGGGTCGCGCTCGTCGAAGATCACGCGCTCACGCGGATCGGGTTACGCACCGCGCTCGAGGCGACGGGAGAGGTCACGATCGTCGCCGAGGCCTCCGACGGCGTCGAAGGCGAAGCGGCGATCCTCGCCGCGCTGCCGCAGGTCGCCGTCGTCGACATCGGCCTCCCGGGTAAAGACGGCATCGCGCTCACGAGCAGCCTGAAGGCGACGCATCCGGAGATCGCCGTCGTCATCCTCACGATGCACGAACTCGACGACGAGGTGCTCGCCGCCCTCTCCGCGGGCGCCGATGCGTACTGCGTGAAGACGAGCGGTCCGTCGAGCGTGATCGACGCGGTCCGCATCGTCGCGGGCGGCGGCGCGTATTTCGATCCGCGGATCGCACACGTCGTCCTGCGCCGCCTCGGCTCGCATCCCGCGATCCCCGCGAGCGCGTCGCCGCTCACGCCGCGCGAGATGGACGTCCTCCGCTTGATCGCCGACGGCGTCGGCAATCCCGAGATCGCGGAGCGGCTCCATCTCGGCCTCGGCACCGTGAAGGGTCATATCCGCGATATTCTCGAGAAGCTTTCCGCGTCGGATCGCACGCAGGCCGCCGTCAAGGCGATGCGACGCGGCTTACTCTAGCCCGAACGAAGCCGGCACGCGCTCGCGATCCGCGCGCGTTCGTGCCCGAAGTCGCTCTGCTGAAACTCGCCCCGTCTCGTCGGCGCCAGAGCGACGCATCCGTCGTCGATCGCGCGCGCGGCCGTAACCCGGTTCGCCGGAGTCGAGCTACGCTTTCGGAGCCGACGTCACGTACGAGCGGCGCGATCGTACGTCACGCTCGTCGTCGCTCCTTCGCCGTCGCCGATTCCGCGGTGAGATGTAATACCAACTCGTCGGAAGACATCGACACGAGCAGACCCGTCGTCGGGTCGTACGTTCGAACGCGTCGGTCGTCGATCGAGCACACGATCGTATCGGCCTCCACGAACGTACGAATCGTCTCCGTCGATACGTCTCCCGTGGCCAGCGTTTCGGTTCGTCGGTCGTCCGATTCGTAGGCACGCGACGAACCGCTTCCCATATCGCAGTTCTCGGGAAGCGCCGCGTCACCGAGCACGTGCACGACGTCGCTTTCCGCACCGATCACTCCGCCCGGATACCAATCGGGCACGTCGAACGCGGTCACGTCCGTGGGATTCGGCCCGACGCTTCGCCCGCTCGTTCGTCGCACCACGTGAATCGTCTTTCCGGTCGCAGCGGCCACCGGGGGATCGATCGTGAGGTCGAGCGAGTAAAAACCGACGACGGTCGAACTATAATGCGCCCTGCCGTCCGGCGCTTGCGCGAAACTCTCGATTTCCGGCGACGACGGATCGGCTTCCTCGGAGATCGAGCCGTCCGCAAGGATCGTGCGCGTCTTCGTAACGTTGCTCGTCCTACGTTCCGTACGCGCTACGCCGTTTACGACCGTGTCCGATGGTCCCGCTACGCCGAATATCACCCGGGGCTTCGCGAACGTCGTCGTGGTCGTCTCGTCCGTTACTTCCGAAAGCATCGATGTCTTGAAATGCGTGTCGACCGATTCGGTCGAGACGTCGATCGCTTCCCGTTGCCCCTCGCGCTCGATGCGTTCGTCGCGAATACGATGCTCGCCGTCGCGCCACGGCTCTTCGCGTGGAGTGCCGATCGGCGTGAACCGAATCTCGTCGACACGCTCCCGTCCCGCACCGCGACGTCGAACCGTCTCATCGTCGATTGCGGCATATCGATCGTCAAACGGCTTCGGATAGGTGACACCCGTGCCGTCGACGAGCGTGCGATGCCGCACGCCTACGTAGCGTACGGTTCCCGGCGGCGTCTGTTCCGCTTCGCTGGAGAACGCGAGGTCGCGACACGACGAAACCATCGCGACCACGAATAACGGCGATAGCACGCTCGGGATCACGAGCGATCGAAACACGTGCCGCGCTAGCCCACGAGTTCGCGCAGCGCGGCCTGGAAGATCTTCGGGGCCTTTCCTTGGAAGAGGACCGACTCGTTGCCGCCGATCTGTTTGCGGATCTCGAGAAGCTCGTCGCGGAGGGCGGCGGCTTTCTCGAACTCGAGGTTGCCGGCGGCCTCTTTCATCTTCTTCTCGACTTCGTTCGCCATCGCGAGCGCGATCTCGCGCGGGATCTTCTCGGACTTGAGCTTCGCCGCGGCGGTCCGGTCCTCGGCGTCGGCGACGAGGTCGAGGATGTCGCGCACGTCCTTGCGGATCGACTTCGGCTCGATGCCGTGCTCGAGATTATGCGCGACCTGCTTCTCGCGCCGTCGCCGCGTCTCGCCGATCGCCTTGGCCATCGATTCCGTCACGACGTCGGCGTACATGATGACCTTGCCCTCGACGTTGCGCGCGGCACGGCCGATCGTCTGGATCAGCGACGTCCCGCTGCGCAGATAGCCTTCCTTGTCGGCATCGAGGATCCCGACGAGCGAGACTTCCGGTAAGTCGAGCCCTTCGCGAAGGAGATTGATGCCGACGAGGACGTCGAAGATGCCCTTGCGCAGATCGCGCAGGATCTTGATCCGCTCGAGCGTCTCGACCTCGCTATGGAGATAGCGTACTTTGAAGCCGTTCTCGAGCAAGAAGTCGGTGAGGTCCTCGGCCATCTTCTTCGTGAGCGTCGTGATGAGCGCGCGCTCGTCGCGTTCGACGCGCAGCCGCACCTCCTCCATCAGATCGTCGACCTGATGCTTGGTCGGCCGGACCTCGATCTCGGGATCGACGAGCCCCGTCGGCCGGATGATCATCTCCGCGACCTGCGACGATTTCGAGAGTTCGTACGTCGCCGGCGTCGCGCTGACGTAGATGACCTGATTGATATGGTCCTTGAACTCTTCGAACGTCAGCGGCCGGTTGTCGAGCGCGCTCGGTAGGCGGAACCCGTGCTCGACGAGGATCTCCTTGCGCGAACGGTCGCCCGCGTACATGCCGTGGACCTGCGGGATCGACACGTGCGATTCGTCGACGAAGAGCAGCCAGTCTTTCTTGAAGAAGTCGAGCAGACACGACGGCGTCGCGCCCGCTTCGCGTCCCGCGAGATGGCGACTATAATTCTCGACGCCGTTGCAGTAGCCGACCTCGCGCAGCATATCGAGATCGTAGCGCGTGCGCTGCTCGATCCGCTGCGCTTCGAGCAACTTGCCGTTGTCGCGGAAATACTTGAGCCGCTCTTCGAGCTCGATCTCGATCGCCGTGATCGCGCGGCGCAGCTTCTCGTCGGGCGTGATGAAGTGCTTCGCCGGAAAGATCGTGATCTTATCCTTCGACTCGACGTACTCTCCCGTCAGGATGTTCACGACGTTGATCGCCTCGATCTCGTCGCCGAAGAACTCGATCCGATGGACGAGTTCCTCTTCGACGCCGACGAACTCGAGCGTATCGCCGCGTACGCGGAACGTGCCGCGCACGAGGTTGAGATCGTTGCGCCGGTACTGCATGTCGATCAGCCGCCGCAGCACGACGTCGCGATCGACCGAATCGCCGATCGCGAGCGGCAGCGACATCTCCATGTAATCGGCGGGCGATCCGAGGCCGTAGATGCACGAGACCGACGCGACGATCAGCGTATCGGGCCGCGTCAGCAGCGACTGCGTCGCGGCGTGGCGCAGGCGCTCGATCTCGTCGTTGATCGAGCTGTCCTTCTCGATGAACGTATCCGTGTGCGCGATGTAC
>CAZZZK010000135.1:0-7064 GCA_964658555.1 Vulcanimicrobiota bacterium
CCGTCGCGGCGGCGCCCGGCTTCGCGCTCACGCAGGCGAATCTCGCGGCCGTCGTCGAGATCTGTCGCCGGCTCGACGGCATCGCGCTCGCGATCGAGCTCGCGGCGGCGCGCGTGACGCTGCTCGAGCCCGAGGAGATCTCGCGGCGGCTCGACGAGCGCTTTCGCATCCTCCAGGGCGGGGCGCGAGCGGCGCTGCCACGGCAGCGCACGATGCGCGCGTCGATCGATTGGAGCTGGGATCTCTCGACGGCGAGCGAGCGCGCGCTGCTCGCGCGGCTCTCGATCTTCGCCGGCGGCTGGACGCTCGAAGCGGCGGAGGCCGTGTGCTTCGACGGCGGGCTGCGCGACGAGGATCCCGTCTCGCTGCTCGGGGGGCTCGTCGACCGGTCGCTCGTCGCCGTCGATGCGGCGGCCGGTTCGCGCCGCTACCGGCTCCTCGAATCGATCCGCGAATACGCGGCGGAGAAACTCGAGCCGGTGGAGCGCACGCACCTCGCCGCGCGGCATGCGGCGTACGTGGCGGCGTTCGGCCGGCGCATCGACGAGGCGTACGAGACGCTCCCCGACGATGCGTGGTACGCGATCGCCATCTCCGAGATCGACAACGTTCGCGCCGCGCTGCGGCACGGTTTCGGGCCGGACGGCGACCCGACGCTCGCCGCCGTGCTCGCGAGTTCGTTCGCCCGCGTCTGGTCGTTCGGGACGAGCCGCGACCGCGCGTGGCTCGATCTCGCCTACGAACGGCTCGACCGCGCGGGCCATCCGGAGCTGACGGCTCGCCTCACCTGGCAGACCGCCGCCGTCTCGCTCGACGCGCGCCAGCACGCCGCGTGGATCGCGGCCTCGATCGGCGACCTGACGGACCGTCACACGCGCGGCGATGCGCTGCGCTGGATCGCGGAAGCGTACCTCGAGCGCGACCGGATCGAGGAGGCGCGCCGAACCCTCGACGAGGCCGCCGCCTGCGACGACGACGCCGCCCATCCCAAGGCGCACGCGGCGACGCTTCGGCTGCGCGCGCTCGTCGCGAAAGCGGACGGCGACGTGGCGACCGCGCGCGAATGGTTCGGGCGGGCGATCGTGGCGGCGCAGGCGAGCGGAGCGCTGCAGCTCGCGATCGCGTCGCGCGTCGGCCTCGCCGAGATCGAATACCGGACGGGGGATGCGCCGGCCGCGGCGCGCGCGGCGCTCGACGCATGGGCCGAGCTCGGGGCGACGTTCGGACACTCGCACATGTACGCGGACGTCGCGACGCGCCTGGCCGCCTACGAACTCGCCTGCGACGATCGCGCGGCCGCCGCGCGGGCCGCGCTCGCCGCGCTCACGGTCGCATCCGAGCTCGGCCTCGCCGCCCGGACGATCGTACCGCTCGAGATCCTCGCCGTCGCGGCGGCGGAGGGCGGCGAATACGCGCGGGCGGCATCGTTCTTCGGATACGCCGATGCCGCGCGGCGGCGCCGCGATATCCGGCGCGGTCCGCACGACGTTCCCAACTACGAGCAGGCGCGCGCGGCGCTCCACGTCGCGCTCGAGCCGGCCGATCTGGCACGGCTTCTCGCGCGCGGATCGGCCGTCTCCGAAGCCGACATCGTGAGCGAAGCGACGCGCGAACGCGAGACGAGCGAACGCGGCCGAGCGTAGCGGGAAGAAGGCGCGCTCTTCCGTCGGCACGGAACGACCGAACGTGCGCAGATTTCTTTCGAAGCCGCCGTCGAAGGCCGCCGTCGCGGGCCGGATCGCGGTCGTCGTCCTACTCGTCGCCGCGGGGGCGCCGCTCGCTGCGGCGGATCCGGACGGCACGGCGGACGGGGGCTGGCCGCTCCCGGGCGGCGATGCGGCGAACAGCCACTTCTCGCCGCTGCGCGCGATCGACCGTTCGAACGTCGCGCATCTGAAGCGGGCGTGGACGTTCCATAGCGGGAAGCGCGGCGGGTTCGAAGCGACGCCGATCGTCGTCGGCGGGATCATGTACGTATCGACCGCGGGCGACGACGTCGTCGCGCTCGACGCCGCGACGGGCGCGATACGCTGGCGCTATCGCCACGTCCTCGAGAAGAAGCCGTGCTGCGGGATCGCGAATCGCGGCGTCGCCGTTTCCGGCGAGCGCGTCTTCATCGCGACGGCCGATGCGCGTCTCATCGCGCTCGATCGCGCGCGCGGCACGATCGCGTGGGACGTGCCGCTCGATGCGGGGCTCGCGAGCAACGTCGAGCGGACGACCGATCTCGGCGCGGGCGATGCGCTGAGCCGGGGGGCGACGATCGGGCAGAGCGGGATCTTCGCGAACATGGCGCCGCAAGTCGTCGGCGATCGCGTCGTCGTCGGGATCACGGGCGTCGGCTACGGGCTCCACATCGCGAACGAGAAGCCGGACGCGTTGACGGGCGGCGTCGTCGGCGAAGCGGGCTCGTTCGGAACCCGCGGCTATTACGCGGCGTTCGATGCGGCGACGGGTGCCGAACGCTGGCGGTGGTACACGATCCCGGAGCGCGGCTGGGAAGGCGACTTCCGAACGTCGACGCCGGACGGCGTTCCGCTGCCGCGCGACGTCGCGGCGGAACGGGCCGCGGCCGCCGCGCACGCGGGCGCCTGGCGCAGCGGCGGCGGATCGGCGTGGACGACGCCCGCGATCGATGCCGAGCGCGGCCTGATGTACGTCGGCGTCGGCAATCCGTCGCCGCAATTCGCGGACTCCACGCGTCCGGGCGATAATCTCTTCGGCGTTTCGCTCGTCGCGCTCGAGGTCGCGACCGGCCGCATCCGCTGGGCTTACCAGGAAGTCCCGCACGACCTGTGGGGCTACGACGTCGCGAGCCCGCCCGTGCTCGTCGACGTGCGGCGTGGCGACCGCACCGTTCCCGCGGTCATCGAGGCCGGAAAGACCGGCTGGCTCTACGAGCTCGATCGCACGACGGGCGCGCTGATCGCGAAATCCGAGCCGTTCGTGCCGCAGCAGCATCTCTTCGCACGGCCCGATGCCGCGGGCGTCACGATCGCTCCCGGCGCCTTCGGCGGCGCGTCGTGGTCGCCCGTCTCGTACGACGCCGGTCTCGGGCTCGCGTTCGTCGCGGCCGCGCATCTGCCGATGCGCTACCGTACGCGCACGGCGCCGGCCGCGAACGGATCGACGGTGACCTACACCGAGGCGACGCCGGATGCGTCGTCGCCGCAGTGGGGCACGCTGAGCGCGATCGACGTGGCGTCTGGCAAGATCCGCTGGCAGCACAAGACGGCGCAGCCGCTCGTCGGCGGGACCCTATCGACCGCCGGCGGCCTGACGTTCATGGGCGAAGGCAGCGGCGCGTTCGATGCCTTCGATTCGGCGACGGGCGCGCTCGCGTGGTCGTTTCCGTGCGACGCCGGCGTGAACGCGCCGCCGGTGAGCTACGCCGTCGACGGCAGACAGTACGTCACGGTCGCGGCCGGCGGGAACGCGCTCTTCGGATACACGCGCGGCGATTCGCTCGTCACGTTCGCGCTCGATCGCTGACGACCCGAGCCGCGCGCCTACGCTCGGGCGGAGGCGGGCGATACCGGCAGCACGTGCCGGGCGCACGGTCCGCGATCGTTGTGGCCCGGAACGTACGTGACGAACGCGCCCTCGTAGAGTTCGTTGAAATCGCCGCCCTCGACGTCCGTCCAGTGGAAGAAGACGTCGGCTTGCGTCTCGCCGTCGACGATGAAGCCCCAGCCGCTCTTCACGAATTTGATGAGACCGGTGCGGCCGACGCCTTCGGCGAGCGGCGTCTGCGGCGACGGAACGTGTGCGGAGAGATCGGAATCGTCGAACTCCGGCGTCCGGTCGTCGACCGCGGCGATCGACGGAAGATAGCGCTTGACGAACAGCCCATCGAGCCGCGGCGTGCTCTGCTGCTCGGGGACGTTCATCACGTCGCTCATCAGCACGGGATAGGTCGCTTCGTCGAGCAGGCTCTGCGACGTGCGCGTCTCCCGTTCGACGCCGTCGGAGCCGACGTACTTGAAATGCCAGCCGAGCAGCAGCACGCGCGCGCCGAAGGTCGCGAGTTTGCGCAGCAGCGGCACGTAATCGGAGTCGCCCGCGATGAGGACGACGACGCTGTACTTCTTGAGGATCACGAGCTCGAACGCTTCGAGCGCGAGCCACACGTCGATCCCTTTCTCGCCGAAGCGCGTGAGCGGCGTGTAGTGCGTCGTGATCCCCGCCCGCATCAGGACCTCGTCGAACTGGCGTTCCGCGACGAGGTTCGCATCGCGCGCGGATTTGCGTCCGCGAAAATAATGCGCGTCGACGATCTGACAGTAACGGACGTCCGTGTTCTCGCGCTCGGCGATCTCGTCGCGCACGAACTCGTGGAGTCCGTTGAAGTCGATCCGCGCGTGCCGCGGATGCTGGTAGTTGTAATAATTGCTGACGTGCGAGAAGTAGTTGCCGTCGTAGAAGACGGCGATGCGGACCAAACGATTATCGGAGGAAATCATGCGTGCGAACCGATCGTGTCGTGAAATGACGGCGATAACGACGGGCGGAAAACGGCCCCGTCGTATGCGTTCGGTATGAGCCGCGCGCCCTACTGCGGCGGGTGCGGCGAACGGAACGCGTCGCTCGTGCCGGGAAAGCGCACGACATGATCGTCACATGCGGCGAGGCGCTGATCGACTTCGTGCCGATCGCGACGCGAGGCCGCGACCCGGCGTACGAACCCGTTCCCGGAGGGTCGCCCTTCAACACGGCGCTCGCGGCGAGCCGGCTCGGTGCCCGAACGGGATACGCGGGCGGCGTCTCGCGCGATCAGTTCGGCGACCGCATCGTCGCGGCACTCGAAGCGAGTAACGTCGACGTGTGCTACGTCGAACGCACCGGGTCGCCGTCGCCGCTCGCGTTCGTCGATACGCGCGGCTCCGAACCCGCGTACGCGTTCTACGACGTCGCGACCGCGCATCGTGCGTGGACGGGCAGCGTCCCGTTCGCGGACGACGTCTCGATCGTGAGTTTCGGGTCGTTCTCGCTCGCGCAACAGCCCGCGGCGGGCGCCCTCGCCGAACGCGCCCGGGCGGAGGCCGGCCGGCGCCTCATCGCGGTCGATCCGAACATCCGGCCCGCGTGCATCGACGACGAGCCGTCCTATCGCGAGCGGCTCCGCGAGATCGTCGCGCGAGCCGACGTCGTCAAGGTCAGCCGCGAGGATCTTCGCTGGCTCGGACCCGGGCGCGAGCCCGAGGAATTCGTCGCCGAATGGGGAGCGCGGCTCGTCGTCGTCACCGACGGCGGCCGCGGCTCCGTCGGTCACTTCGCCGGCCGCGCCTTCGCGGTCCCGAGCGTGCCGGTCGCCGTCGTCGATACGATCGGCGCGGGCGATACGTTCATGGGCGCGCTCCTCGCGGCGCTGCTCCGGCGCGAGGTCGGGAGAGGCGCCGCGCTCGCGGCGCTGGACCCGGCCGCGATCGCGGCCGACCTCGGCTTCGCGTCGCGCGCGGCCGCGATCACGTGCGGCAGGTCCGGCGCGAATCCGCCCTGGGCGAACGAACTCTGAGCCCGGCGATCGACCTCTACCCGCTCGCGCGCCCGATCCTGCACGCCCTCGATCCCGAACGCGCGCACGAACTCGGATTGCGCGCGCTCGAGCTCGGCCTGGTTCCGCCGCGTCCTCCCGTCGTCGATCCGGTCCTCGCGACGACGCTCTTCGGCCGCCCGTTGCACCACCCGCTCGGGCTCGCCGCCGGCTTCGATAAGAACGCGCGCGTCTATCGCCGGATGCTCGGCCAGGGCTTCTCGTGGGTCGAGGTCGGCGGCGTGACGCCGCGGCCGCAGTCCGGCAACCCGCGGCCGCGCGTCTTCCGCCTGCCGGAAGAACGCGCCGTGATCAACCGCATCGGCTTCGCGAACGACGGCCTTGAAACGGTCGCGGCGCGGATGCGCGCCGCCGGCCGGGGCGCGGGAGAACTCGTCGGCGTCAATCTCGCCGCGAACGGCGACAGCGGCGATCCCGCGGACGACTTCGTGCGGCTCGCGACGAGATTCGCACCGCTGTGCGATTTCCTGACGCTCGATATCTCGTGTCCGAACACGGCGAACGGCAAGCTCTTCCTCGAACGCGGGCCGCTCGAAGATCTGCTCGGCCGCCTGCGAGCGGCATTCTCCGCCTCGCACGACGCGATGCCCGCGGGCGCTCGCCCGCCGACGTTCGTCGCGAAGCTCGCGCCGGGAATGGGCGAGACGACGCTCGCCGATATCGTCGACGTCCTCGTACGATTCGGCATCGGCGGGTTGATCGTCAGCAACACGATGCCCGAACGTCCCGCGAACCTTCGCGGCGCCGCGCGAACCGAACGCGGCGGCCTCAGCGGGCCGCCGCTCTTCGCGACCGCGACGCGCATGCTCGCGGACGTCCGCGCTCTGACGCACGGAACCGTACCGCTGATCGGCGTGGGCGGGATCGCGAGCGGTGCTGACGCGTATGCGAAGATTCGCGCCGGCGCGAGCGCGCTGCAGCTCTACACGGCGCTCGTCTACGACGGGCCGGCCGGCGTCGATACGATCGTCCGCGGGCTCGCGGAACGCGTGCGCGCGGACGGCTTCACGTCGGTCGCGGACGCGATCGGCAGGCGCTGACGCGATTACCTCGACGTCGCTCGCGCGAGACGCACGCGGCTCGCCGGATCGGGTACCTCGATGACGATGCCGTAGAAGCCGTCGCCGATCGGCAGCGTCAACGTTTCGAAGGTGTACGTCCCGATCGGTGACGCGATGGTCGCCGCCGTCGGCACGAGCGGGCTGCTGACTTCGAACGCATCCCAGATCGGACGTACCTCGCGATCGGCGACGAGGCGGTCGCGCAGCGCGCGTAGCCGCTCGAGAGACGGATGGCGTCCGACGCCCGACCGGATCATCGCGACGATCGGCGCGATATTCGCCGCGAAGCGTGCGCCGTGCATCGCCCGTGCGTCCGCGTCGAGATAGAGCCGCGCGACGGCGTCGATCGGCGGCTCGTCCGCGACGTTCCAGACGACGCGGAAGGCGTCGTTGCACGCGACGATGAGCCACGCCGCGGTGATGATGTACGCGGGGTACGCGATCGCGCC
>CAZZZK010000136.1:0-360 GCA_964658555.1 Vulcanimicrobiota bacterium
CGGTCGCGCCGACCGACGCGACCGTCTCGAGCGCCGCGTAGGAGCGCGCGGCCGATGCGTACGAGGCGTTGCGGATCGTGCCGCCGTCGCTCGCGATCGGCGACGCGCCGATCGACGCGTTCGACGTGCGGTAGGTACCGGCGAAACCGTTCGAATTCGCGAGCGCGACGAGCGCCGTCTCGTCGGAGACGCGCGACCCGCTCGAGTTCACGATCCGCGCGTCGGCCGCGCGCGCGGCGCGCTCGAGCGCGAACGCGTCGTCGATCTTCGCTTCGGCGGCGCGCTCGCGCACGTCGGCGGCGTACATCGCGAGCGCCGGATCGTCGGCCGCGGCAGCCGCGCCCGCGGGCAGGCCGCCGA
>CAZZZK010000136.1:370-4484 GCA_964658555.1 Vulcanimicrobiota bacterium
CGCTCCGGCGGCGTGACGGGGGTGCGGACCGGGCCGCCGAAGGGATCGGCGCCGACGAAGCGCGCGGATTCGACCGTCTCGCGAACGAGCGTCGCGAGCCCGTCCGGGGAGAGATCGCTCGTCGTCAGCGAGGCTTTCGCGCCGTCGACGAAGACGCGCATCGAGAGGCTGCGCCCGATCGACTGCTCGAGCTTCGAGAGCTCGGTGCCGCGCGCTTCGGCGGTGAAGCGCTCGGTCACGACGTAGGTCGCCTCCGCCTCGGAGGCGCCGGCGCGCCGCGCGAGCGCGACGGCGTCGCGGGCGATCGCGAGTTCGTCAGCCAAGCGCGGAGCCTCCGACCGTCACGCTCGAGAGCTTCACGGTCGGCAGCCCGATGCCGACCGGAACGAATTGGCCGCCCTTGCCGCACGTGTAGTAGCGCCCCGCGAAGCGCCCGTCGTTGCCGACCATCGTCACGCGATTCATCGCTTCGGGACCGTTCCCGATCAGCGTCGCGCCGCGCAGGGGCGCCGTCAGCTTTCCGTCCTCGATCAGGTAGCCTTCGGCGAGCATGAACACGAAATCGCCCTTGCTGATCTCGACCTGCCCGCCCGAGAACGAGGTCGCGAAGATGCCCCGCTTCACGGAACCGACGATCTCGTCGTACGTCGACGTCCCGTCCGGCATATACGTGTTGCACATCCGCGGCTGCGGCATCACGCGGAACGACTGCCGGCGCCCGCTCCCGGTCGAGGTCATGCCCATGAGGCTCGCGTTCTGGCGGTCGTGCATGTACCCGCGCAGGATCCCGTCCTCGACGAGCACCTTGTGCTGACCGGGCGTCCCCTCGTCGTCGATCGCGAGGCTGCCGCGCTCGCCCGGGATATCGCCGTCGTCGTAGATCGTCACGAGATCGCTCGCGACGCGTTCGCCGATCCGGCCCGCGTAGAGCGAGGTACCCTGGCGGTTGAAATCGCCCTCGAGCCCGTGGCCGACCGCTTCGTGCAGGAGCACGCCGCCGCTCCCCGGCCCGACGACCACCTCGAAATCGCCCGCCGGCGCCTCGCGCGCCTCCGCGTTGACCGTCGCGATCCGCGCCGACTCGCGCGCGATCGCCTCGGGCCGGTCGCCGAGGAAGAAATCGACGCCGCGCCGGCCGCCGTCGCCGTAGAAGCCGTTCCCGCGGACCGTTCCCTGCGCGACGCACTGCACGCCGAACGTCAACAGCGGCCGCCGGTCGGTCACGAAGCGGCCGTCGCTCGTCGCGATCGCGACGTCCTGCGTCTCGTCGGAGAGGATCGCGTTCACGGCGCGGATCCGCGGATCGCTCGCGCGCGCCGCGACGTCCGCGCGCGCGAGCATCGCGACGTAGGTCGCCGAATCCGCCGTCAGAGCGGCGGGCGACGCGTCGAGGTAGACGCTCGCCGCGCGATCCGGCACCGCGGGGAGCGAGACGGACCGGATGCGCGCCGTCGTATCGCGCGCGATGAGCGACGCGACCGAGGCAGTACGCAGCAGCGCCTCGGGCGAGAGATCGTCGGAATGCGCGTAGCCCGCGCACTCGCCCGAGATCACGCGGATGCCGACGCCGCACGACACGGAGATCCCCGCCTCGTGCACGCGTCCGTCTTGGTAGCGGAACGACCGCGTCACGCGTCGCTCGTAGAACGCATCCGCGTACTCACCAGCGCCGAGCGCACGAGCGAGGATGCGCTCGAGCAGCGCAGCATCGGGGTGCATCGAGGGCGCGCATTCGTTCACGCAACGTCGCCACCCCTGCATCCGCGCGCGACGCCGCGCTACGTCGCGGCGAGCGCGTCGAGCGCGCGATCCTCCTCGTCGTAGATCTCGCCCGCGTTGGCGTCGGGGTCGTTCACGATGAATGCGAACGCGATGCGGCCGTGGTGCAACGTCGCGATCGTCCCCGCGAGGCCGTTGACGCCTTCGATGTGGCCGCTCTTCGCGCGCGTGCGTCCGAGCGCGAGATGGATGTCGTGACGTTTTACCGTCCCCTCGAGGCCGACGAGCGGCAACGAACGCACGAAGACCTCGCCGTAGCGGCTGCGCGCTTCGGACATGATCAGCTTCGCGAGCGTGAGCGGCGCGATCCGGTCGCTCGGCGCGAGCCCGCTGCCGTCGTACACCGCCATCTTCGGCCGCGGTACGCCGAGCGCGTCGAGCTGGCGCTTCTCGAAGGCGACCCCGGCCCCGTCCGTCCCGGGATGGCCGCTGCTCTCGCCGAGGATCCGCAGCAGCGTCTCGGCCGTGTGGTTATTCGAATTGACGAGCATCTCGCGGACGATCGCTTCGAGCGTCGCGGAGCGATGCGACCAGAGCGTCACGCTCGCGAGCGGCGCGACGCCCGGCCGGAATCCGCCCGCGACGCCGATCCGCCGCTTCGCGAGCATCGCCGTGACGGCGCCCCCGACGTAACCCGGCATCCCGAGCACCGGCTTGAGGAACGTCTGCGTGGCGCCCGCCGCGATGTGGCCGTCGACGTCGTACGTCGTGTGCGGCTCGATCGCGCGGTCGACCGTCGTCCCCGTCGCGAGCGGCTCCGGGCGGCGCTCGATCGTCACGAACGAATCGCCGTACGTCGTGCGGATCGTCCCCGCGAACGAGATGCCGACGTTCGGCGGATTCGGCCGGATCGAGGCGGCGTCGCCGACGTTGCCGGGCGTCACGTCGAAGGCGATCGTCCCTTCGTCGAGCGAGATCGCGCTCGTCCCGGCGGCGTAGTCGTAATCGAGATCGCTCGGATCCCAGCGCGGATTCTGCTCGGGACCCGAGAACGCGCTGTCGTCGACCTCGAGCGAGCCGTCGACGCGCCGCAGCCCGCCGTGGTAGAGGAAGCCGACCCCGTCGAGCAGATCGGACGAGGCGAGCGTCGGATCGCCGCCGCCGACGAGCCAGAGACCGCCGCGCAGCGTCCCGTTCTCGTCGGGAAGCTGATCGGCGACGAAGCGCGTTTCGAAGCGGTGCTGCGGGCCGAGCGTGTCGAGCGCGCTCGCCGCGACCACGAGCTTGAGCGTCGAGGCGGGCGTCACGGGGATGCCGGCGCGCCGTGCGAAGAGCGTCTCGCCGTTGCCGCCGACGACCACGAGCCCGGTCGACGTGTGCGAGAGCGACGAGGTGAAGATCCCGTCGAGCGTCCGGTCGAGCGAGCCGCGCTCGGAACCGGACCACGTGGGCGCGGGCTTCGGGATCCATACGGGCGTCGGCTTCGGCGCGGGCCGGCCGAAGAACGGCGGACGTACGCCGTGGCCGCCGCCGCACGCCGCGAGGGCGAGTACCGCGCAGACGGCTCCCGCTCGCGAGAGACGCCCGGTCAGATCCCCGCGCCCTCGTCGAAGGTCTGCTCGCCCGAACCGCCGCGCCCGGCGAACGCGATCGCTTCGAGCATGGCGATCCACGCCGGATCGTCGACGCCGTCGCGCAGGCGCCGCGACGGCCGCGTCGCGCGCAGGCAGTCCTCGCGCAGGATCGTCATGCCGAAGCGTCTCGCGCGACGCATCCGCGCGAACGCCGGCGCGCCGTATTCGATGAGCCCGATCTGCGGGGCGAGTTCCCAGCGAAAGATCGCACCCGCGGGCGCGACGAAGGCGAAATGCGTGCAGTAGGCGAGGTAGCGCTCCCATTTCGAATCGGAGAGAAAATCGCTGCGCGACGATTTGATCTCGAAGATCCGAACCTGTCGCGTGTATTTCGCAATTCCGACGACGTCGAAGCGGACTCCCGCGCCCGCGGGCGAGAACTCGTTTCCGACGTACGCGTAGCCGAGGTCGCGCATTCGTTGGGTAGCTAAGGAACGCAGTTCGGCCGTCGCGAGTTTGCGGCCCGCGGCCTGCGTCAGCGGGATGTAATCAAGCATCGCCACGGCGCAAACGCAGGCGCCGCGCGGCTTCGTGCTCGGGCTCGCGTTCCCAGCGCAGGATCGCGAGCCCCTCGGGCGCGAGCCCCTCGCACCACGTGAAGTAATAATCGCGCGGCGACGTCCCGCCGTACGCGTAGCCGTGCGTGCCGCCGTCGACGACGCGCGCGCACGCGCGCCGCAGGTGCAGCGCGATGTCGGGCCTCGTCGAGAGCGGCTCCTTATCGACGAAGAGCGCGATCTGCGGCCGCTTGCTGTCGGGAT
>CAZZZK010000136.1:4551-7045 GCA_964658555.1 Vulcanimicrobiota bacterium
AGCCCGTAGCCGTCCGTCATCACGACCGCGTCGCGATCGCGCGCGAGGCGCGACGCGTCGCGCGCCATCATGCCGTAGGTCATGATCTCGAACGGTCCGCCGTTGCGCAGCTGCGCGCCCGTCTCGCGATGGACCATGTGGTAGATCGGGATCGGCGCGAAGCAGAACGCGAGGATCGTCGGCACGAGGATCGCGCCCGGCACGACGCAGACGGTCGTCCAAACGATCCGCAGACGATCGGACACCTGCGTGTACGCGACGCCGAGCATCGCCGAGAGCGACGCGAGCGTACCGAAGATCCAGTGGATCTCGACGCGCTCGTAAAACGCGAGCAGCGTGACGACGACGAGCTGCGGGATCGCCGTCCACGCGA
The DNA here is from genome assembly GCA_964658555.1 of Vulcanimicrobiota bacterium. GTDB lineage: Bacteria > Vulcanimicrobiota > Vulcanimicrobiia > Vulcanimicrobiales > Vulcanimicrobiaceae > CAZZYZ01. Next base: position 4,925 of record CAZZZK010000136.1, read on the forward strand.
GGAACGCGTTGCGCGGCCGGACCGCGAGCACGAGCACCGCGAGGAAGATGCCGGGCGAGTAGGCCGCGGCTTGCGTCAGCAACAGATCGCGCACGCGCGCGATCGAGAAGCGGTGCACCTCTTCGTGACGGTAGATCAGCGCGAACGTCAGCGTCACCCAATCGTGCTGCGCGTTCCAAATCAAGAACGGCACGTTCACGAGCAGCATGACGCCCAGTGCGAGCGGGAGGCCGCGCCGCCAGACGTGCCGGACGCCGGGCGTACACGCGTACGCGATCACGCCGAACGCGAGCGCGTAGCCGAGCACGCGCGAGAGCATCACGCCGCCGAGCGCTGCGCCGAACCACGCCCAGTCGGCCGTCGTATCGCGTTTGAACGCGCGCACGCCGAGCCAGAGCGAGAGCGCCCAGAACATGAGATACGGGCCGTCGGGCGACGCGGACCCGAAGGCGAGCGAGGCGAGCGGCGTCAGCGCGAGCGCGAGCGCGGCGATCGCTCCCGAGCGTCTGTCGCCCGTGATCTCGATCGCGCAGGCGGCGATCGCGAGCGACGCGACCGCACCGCACACCACGAAGCCGAGCCGCACGAGCCCGGGCGACCGCCCGAGCGGCGAGAAGAGCGCGATCGTCCACGCGACGAGCGGCGGATGGTCGACGTAACCGAACGCGAGGTGGCGGCTCCACTCCCAGTAGTACGCCTCGTCGCCCGTGAGCGGCACCGTGAAGGCGACGATCCCGCGCGCGAGGACGACCAGCGCGACGACGGCCCAGACCATAACGATCACTCGTGCGGTTCCACGAGGCCGCCGTTCACACCGATTGTCATTCCGTTGATGAATCCCGCAGCGTCGGATATGAGAAAACGCACCGCGCCGGCGACGTCTTGCCAAGATCCCGCATGGCCGGTCGGATTTTTGGCCGAGAGCAAACGCGCCCCTGCGCGATCGGTCTCTTTATCGCGTATGTCGCCGGGTTCGACCACGTTGACCGTGATGCCGCGCCGCGCTTCCTCGAGCGCGAGCGTCCGCGCGAACGCGGCGACCCCCGCCTTGGCCGCACCGTAGAAGGCGAGGCCGCGCGCCGGCTGCGTGACGTGCGACCCGTTCATCGCGAAGAAGACGAGCCGCCCGAATCCTTGTTCGCGCATCCCCGGCAGGACGGCGAACGCTCCCTCGACGGCGCTCGTGAGGTTGCTTTCGAGCATCGCCCGGTACGTCGCCATCGACGAGCGTTCGAAGCGCTCGATCGTCATCGGACCGACGGCGTGGACGTAGGCGTCGATCCGCCCGAACGACTCCCGGGCGCGGGCGATCGCGGCCGCCGTCTCACCCTCGCGCGCGCTGTCGGCCGCGAACGCGAGCGGCTGCGGGCCGTCCGGGGCGCCCGACGTAACCGCCGCGAGCGTCGCCTCGGGCCCCGTGCCGCCGGAGCGGTACGTGAAGCCGACGCGATAGCCGCCGCGTGCGAGATCGACGCAGATCCCGCGCGCGAGCCCGCGCGCGGCACCGACGACGAAGGCGACGCGGCGCGGCGACTCCCGTTCCGTCAGCGCGCTCGAAGCCGGAGCTTTCTCTCTGCGCTCGCCTTACTCTGCGGATCGGTCGACGTGACGGTCAGGCCGATCTGCGCGCCTTGGATCGTCTGCATCGAGACCTGCTGCGAGAAATTGCCGTTGTTGTCGGCGACCGTATCGCCCGCGTAGTTGCCCGCGCCGAACGAGAGCATCCCGCCCACCGACCCCGTCGCACCCGCGACGATGTGCACGAGGGCGTTCGGCAGCGTGCGGCCGCGGACGACGAAGTTCGAACCGACCTCGTCGCCGTCGCCCGGCGAGACGAGCTCGAGCGTGTTGTTCGCGCGCTGCGAGCCCGACGTGAAGCGCCAGCGGTCGGTGAAGGCCTGACCGCCCTGGACGTTCCCGGTCACGACGACCTCGTGCTCCATCGACTGCAGCGGCGAGGGCGGCGCGAAGATGAAGCCCGACGCCGAGCGCGTCGCGTTGCCGGTGACGTCGACGCCGTCGAGGGAGACGCGGACCGAGTTCGGATCGACCGGCTGCGCAAAGTCCGCCGAGATCGTCGGCCGGGTCGAGCCGACGAAGCCGGCGCGCGCGGGCTCGAGC
>CAZZZK010000137.1:0-6985 GCA_964658555.1 Vulcanimicrobiota bacterium
CGATCCCGATCCCGTCGAACGGGCGCTCGCGGGATTCGGGCGCATGCTCGGCGCGGAGCGCGACGCGCGCGACCGCTTCGAAGCGGGATACCTTCACGACTGGCAGCGCGATCCGCTCTTTGGCGGAGCGTACAGCTACGTTCGCGCCGGCGGCGAGGACGCGCGCGCCGACCTCGCCGCCGCGAATCCGCCGCTGTTCTTTGCGGGCGAGGCGACCGCGGGAGACGGGGAAGGCGGTACCGTCGCCGGGGCGCTGTGGAGCGGCGAGCGTACCGCGAACGAAGCGCACGCGTATCTCGCATGACGCGCATCGTCGTCGTCTCCGATACGCACGTCCCGCGCTTTCGAAAGCGCTTCGAGGGCGCGCTCGAACGCGTCGCGGCGGAGAAGCCCGACTTCATCTTGCACTGCGGCGACTTCACGACGCTCGACGTCGCCGACGCGTTCGCGGCGATCGCGCCGTTCGACGGAGTGGCCGGAAATAACGACGGTCCCGAGATCGTCGAACGTTTCGGCCGGAAGAAGATCCTCACGTTCGACGGCGTTCGAATGGGGCTGGTGCACGGCGACGGCGAGCGCGGCACGACCCGCAGTCGCGCGGAGCGCGCGTTCGCGCACGACGAGATCGACGTGTTGCTGTTCGGCCACAGCCATATTCCGATTTGCGTGCTCTCCGGCTCGCTTCGCATCGTCAACCCGGGCTCGCCGTGCGATAAGCGCGCGCAGCCGGCCTACAGCTATGCGATCGTCGAGACCGGTTCCGCGCATTCGAGCGCGACGGTCGTCGCGTACCCCTGATCCGTAACGGAGCCGGCGCCGTCGCGCCGGTCGACCGATATCGATCGTCGCACCGGCGTCACGCGCAGCTCTCGAACGTCGCGAACTGTTTCGCCAGGGCGGAGGCGGGCCGGAGCGACGTCTCGCGTCGCAGATACGTTCGGAAGCGAATCTCGTTCGTCAGCGAAAGGAGTTCGAACGCGACCGTTGCGGCGAGCCATTCGAGACCGATCTCGTACCAAATCTCGAAGGCTTCCCGGAACCGCTCGATCGCCCGATCCGTATTCCCCTCGGCTCGTAAGACGACGGCCTCCGTACGGAGTTCGTACGCTTTGGGTCGCTTATCGGTAGACGTGTTGAAGACGGGCGACAGCGGCTGACTGAGCGCGCGGTAACGATCCAAAAGCGTCCTCGCCGCAGCGGCATCGACGGAGGCCGTGACCCATGCGAGGTCGAGCAGCGCGTAGCGTTCTTCCGTGAATTCGCTTATCTGCGCGTCGGCGATCAGTGCGGTCGCGACCCGAATCGTTTTCGCCGCAGCCGCCCTGTCGCCGATCTCGAGTTCGAAGGCGGCGAGAAGCGAGCCCGCAACCACTTTCCAGCCGCGAGCGGGCGCGAGATCGACGGCACGTTCGAACGAGCGGTGCGCTTCGTCGAAGCGCCCGCCGAGCGCGTAGGAGCGTCCTAAGCTCGCGTGCATTTCGGATTTCGCCCGATCGAGCTCGTGCGGCCAATCGGCTTTCCGAAGACCGTCTTCGACGATCTTGACGTCGACGTCGGAATGAAAGTCTCGCGAATGGAATGCGAGATGCATGAGCAGATTTGCGAGCATCCAAAGATCGGGATCGGTCTGCCGTTGCAGCTCGACGATGGCGAGACGGAGGAAGCGCCCTTGCTCGTGATACGACTGCCTTCCGGCGCAGACGAGTCCGCGCATGTTGAGGGCACGCGCCTTGCTGGTTGCAAAATCCTCGAAGTACCGAGCGACGCCGGTATCGAGCGTCAGGTTCGCATGAAGCGCATTTTGGGCGGCGCGATCCGCCTCGTTCAAATCGCTCGACGAGAAGGCGAGGATGCTTCGTACGACGTGATATTCGGCCTCGGCGGCATGGGACGAAGAATGCACGATGAGCTCGTTCGCGCGATCGAGCGTCTCCGATGCGCGAAGCAGGTCGCCCGAGAGAATCTCGAGCGCGGCGAGGACGATGTGGTATTCCGCTCGCTGCGCCGTCGCTTCGATCCCGCGAGGATCGACGTCGACGAGCGAAGCGATCCCTCGGATCGGATCGTACAGCCGATGGAACGCACGCGCGCGCAAGATGACCGCGTGCGACTCCGTCGATCCGTCGAGCAGTTCGACGCATTCGAGCGCCTTGGCCGCGCGATAGGCACGTACGGCAGCAGTAAATTTCAAAACGAACGCATTACTCCGGTCGTATCGTAATAATGAAAAAAGCCTCGACGGCGTTTTAGGCGCCGCGAGGCTGCTTCACTCTCGGAGGCTCGCGTCTTTACACGCGTTTTCCGAGCGGGACGAAGCTAGAGGGCACCGCCGTGAGCGATGAGCGCACCGCCGTTCGCGATCAGCGCCGAAAATACCGAAAGAAGTGCATGCATACCGAAACGTCCGCCTCTCAAAAGCTATTGTTTACAAGTGATTATGCGCACACTCGGGCGGAAAAGCAACAGCGCACGTTTGGTACGAGAATCACACTTTTCTTAGAATCGGCATAACGGCCGGTAGCATGAAAAAGGCCTCGAGATCGTCGAGGCCTTCGGGGATCCGCCGGCGATCGGCCGGTCCGTTGCCGATTACGCGGACGGCATACGGCGCCGCTGTTGCGGTTTCGCGTCGGGCCGCCGTTGCGGCCGCGAAGCCGAGATCTCGGGGCGACGCGGGGGCCGCGGCGCGTTGTTCGCCGGTCCCGGCGGAGCCGCGATCGATACCGGAGGCAACCCGTCCGGGAGCTTCGAGCGATCGAGACGCTTGCCGAGCGCTCGCTCGATCTGTGAAAAATACTTTTCCTCGTCCGGGGCGACGAACGTGATCGCATCGCCCTTCGCACTCGCGCGCGCCGTTCGGCCGACGCGGTGGACGTAGTCCTCGGGGACCATCGGAACGTCGTAATTGATCACGTGGCCGAGCGCGACGACGTCGATACCGCGCGCGGCGATATCGGTCGCGACGAGCACGCGGAATTTGCCGCGCTTGAACTCGTCGAGCGCGCGCGTCCGCTGGGCTTGGGAGCGGTCGCCGTGGATGCGTTCCGACGGGACGTCGTGTTTGGCGAGCATGGCGGCGAGCCGGTTCGCGCGCGATTTCGTCCGCGTGAACGCGATCGCGCTGAAGATGTTGTTATCTCTGAGCAGCTCGAGGAGCAGGTCGGGTTTGCGCTGCTGGTCGATCGCGAAGATCGTTTGCGTGACGCCGCTCGCGGGCGCCGTCTTCGGCGTGAGATCGACGCGCAGCGGCGATTGCAGCATCTCGGAGGAGAGCGCCGCGATCGCGGGCGGGATCGTGGCGGAGAAGAAGAGCGTCTGCCGCTTGGTTGGGACGCGTTTGAGGATGCGCTTCACGTCGGGCAGGAAGCCCATGTCGAGCATGCGATCGGCCTCATCGAGCACGAGAAACGAGACGTCGTCGAGCGAGGCCGTGCCCTGCGTGAGGTGATCGAGCAAACGACCGGGGCAGGCGACGACGATATCCGTGCCGCGCCGGAACGCGGTGACCTGCGGCCCGAAGCCGACGCCGCCGAAGATCGCGACGGCACGTACCTTCGTATGTTTCGCGAGCGCGTTTAGATGCTCGACGATCTGTGCCGCGAGCTCGCGCGTCGGCGCGAGGATCAGCGCGCGCGTCTTGCCGCGCGGGAGATCCGCGAGCGCGGAGATGAGCGGGATGCCGAACGCGGCGGACTTCCCGCTCCCCGTCGAGGCGCTCGCGAGGACGTCGCGGCCCGCGAGCGCGGGTGGGATCGACGCTTCCTGCACCGGGGTCGGCTCGGTGAATTTTAGATCGCTGAGCGCGCGTAAGAGCTCGGGACGGATCCCGAGCGATTCGAATGTGGAGATGACCAAATCGCTTTCGACGGTGCGCGATTCGATCAAACACTCGAAAGATCGCGCGGGTGGAGCTTCGAGCATCGCATAGAATCGCGCTCGCGTCAAAGATATCGGTCGGGCCGCCTCGTACTCGTTCGAACGTGCGGTTGCGATCCTGGCACTTCGATCTGACGGCGTGCGGCTGCGCGTTCGCGGTCGCCGGGATCCGGCCGTCCCCCGCGTGGATCGAAGCCTCGTATTCGAACGGCGCCTATCCCGTCATCGATCGCGCCGTTCGCAGCGTGACCGGCCCGCTGCCGTTCTGTCTCGGCGACGTGCTCTGCGTCGTCCTCGTCGCGTGGCTCGTACGTTACGCGGTCGTCTCGCAGCGCCGCGCGCGCGGCCGGCGGCTCGCGGCGCTCGCGACAACGGCGCTCCGCGTCCTCGGCGCGGCCGCGTTCGTCTTCGTCTGGTTCATGGTCTCGTGGGGATTCGGCTATTCGCGCGTCCCGCTCGCGCGGAAGATCGTCGTCCGCACCGATCGCGTCACGTCCGCGACCGTCGACGCGTTCGCCGATCACGTCGCCGACGAACTGCGCGCCGCGGCGGGACCCGCGCACCGGGAAGGCGTCGATCGCGACTTCGCGGTGCGGCTGGAACCGACGTTCGACGCGACGATCCGCCGCTTCGGCGACGCGGCGAGCTTCTCGCCGCCGAACGCGAAGCCGACGATCTTCCAGCCGCTCATGGAATCGTCGGCGACCTCCGGCTTCACGGACCCGTGGACGCACGAGATCAACGTCGATGCATCGGCGCTGCCGTACGAGCGGCCGGCGTACTACGCGCACGAGTGGGGACATCTCGCCGGATTCAACGACGAGGCCGAGGCGAATTTCATCGCGGCGATCGCCTGCACGCGGTCGCACGACCCGGCGCTCGTGTATGCGGGCTGGCTCCTCGTGTGGTTCAATCTGCCGAGCGACGTTCGCGTGACGCATCCCGTCGGTCGGATCGCCTACGCCGATCTCGCGGCGATACGCGCACGCGTACTCGCGCACATGAACCGTCACGTCGTCGCCGCGCAGCATCGGGCGTACGACGCGTACCTCAAATCGAATCACGTCGCCGCGGGCTACGCGAGCTACCAGCTCTTCATCCGCTGGATGGTCGGTGCGGAGTTCGATCGCGACGGGCTTCCGTTCGTCCGCACGGAGGTCGCTCGAATTCCGTGATCGCGCGAACGTACGCGGGTATCGACGCGTGCGGAGGGTAGGCGATGCAAACATCTTTGGAGCTACGGCCGTTCGGCGAGACCGGCATGCGGATCACGTCGATCGGCTTCGGGGCGTGGGCCGTCGGCGGCAACGACTGGAAATTCGGGTGGGGCGCGCAGGACGACGACGCGTCGATCGGCGCGATCCGCAAGGCGCTCGACCTCGGTATCAATTGGATCGACACGGCTGCGGCGTACGGATTCGGGCATTCCGAAGAGGTGGTCGCGCGCGCGCTCGACGGCATGAGCGAGAAGCCGCTCGTCTTCACGAAGTGCGGTCTCGTCCCGTCCGGCGACCCCGACGGCGGGACGCGCGAGGACATCACGCGCGATTCGATCGTGCGCGAGTGCGAGGCGAGTCTGCGACGGCTGCGCGTCGAGGCGATCGATCTGTATCAGATCCATTGGCCGACGGACGAGATCGCCGATATCGACGAAGGCTGGGCCGCGATGCTCGAGCTCAAGACGGCGGGCAAAGTGCGCCACGTCGGCGTTTCGAATTTCGACGTCGCCGAGCTCGAGCGAGCCCGGAAGATCGGCCCGGTCGAGACGCTGCAGCCGCCGTACTCGCTCGTGAAGCGGGACGTCGAGCACGAGATCCTACCGTATTGCGAACGAAACGAGATCGGCGTGATCGTCTACGCGCCGATGCAGTCCGGCCTGCTGACCGGTTCGATGACGGCCGAACGCGCCGCGGCGCTCCCGCCGGACGATTGGCGTTCGCGCAATCCCGAGTTCCGTCAGCCGAAGCTCGCTGAGAATCTCGCGCTCGTCGAGCGTTTGCGCGCGGTCGGCGCGCGGCACGGCAGGTCGGCTGGCGAAACCGCGATCGCCTGGACGCTGCACAATTCGGCGGTCACGGCGGCGATCGTCGGCGGCCGCAGCGCGGATCAGGTCGCGGGCACGATCGGGGCGGCGTCCTTTTCGGCTGAGCGACGCCGAGGTCGCGGAGATCGAGAACTCCTAGCGCACCGGGAGCGGGGGCCGCTCCGCGAGGAGCGGCTCCGGTCGCCAGACGTCCGTGCCGACGTCGTTGCGATAGAACGTCGTCGTGAAGCCGTTCTCACGCGACCAATCGTGCACCGCGAACCCCGGCCGTTCGAAGCGCAGCCAGAGCGGATGGCGTTCGAAGAGTTCGGGAACGAACATGCGCCCCGTGCTCGGTGCGCTCGCGGCGACCGCGTGCGCCCATATCGCGCGTTTGTGGCAGTGCACGTGGCCGCAGATCACGCGCCCGACGTTCTCGTGCGCTTCGACGCGCCGCCGGAGTTCGCGCGCGCCCCGAAAACCGAAGACGTCGAGATAGTGCAGCCCCGTGCGGAACGGCGGCTGGTGCGCCGCGATCATGGTCGGGGCCTCGGGCCGCTCGGCGAGCCGCGCGTCGAGCCACGCGAACGTCTCGGCATCGATGCGCGCGCCCGGCTGCGGGCGTTTTCGCGTCACGTCGAGCGCGATCGTCCGTAGCGATCCGCGATCGATCGTGTAGCGGATCGGCGTCTCGCCGTCGCGACGGTCGTCCGGCCCGCCCCACGTCCGCGGCGGGAGGACGCGGCGCAACGCGCCCACGTCGTCGTGATTGCCGGGGATGACGTACCACGGCGCGGGCGATCCCTGCATGATCCCGGCGAAGCGCGCGTATTCCGCCTCCTCGCCGCGATCGACGAGATCGCCCGTCACGATGATGTAGTCGGGTGCGATACCGAGCGCGTCCAGCGCGTCGAGCGCGCGCCGCAACCGACCGTCGGTTCCCTCGCCGCCGGGAGACGGCTCCGCGGTGACGTGCGTGTCGGTGAGCTGGACGACGCTCACGGCGCCCTCCGAACGCCGCGCGCGATGCGAAGGCACGAACGAACGCGCACTACAGCGCCTCGACGAAGGTTTCGATGCGCGCCG
>CAZZZK010000138.1:0-6983 GCA_964658555.1 Vulcanimicrobiota bacterium
TTCGGCGCGCCGCCGCTGCCCGCGTCGTTCGTATGGCGCGGCGAACGGCTCGTCGTCGCGGCGACGCGCCGGGTCTGGAACTCGGCGAAAACCGATCGCGGCGATTCCTATCGCGATCGGCACTGGTTCGAGTTTGCGACGGACGACGGGCGCATCGCGATCGTCTATTTCGACCGGCACGCGCGCCGCGGCAAGCCGCCCTGGTGGCTCTACACGATCGCCGCGGCCGAGTGACCGCGGCGGCGTTTCGCACGTCTTCGGTGTGTGGTACGCGCGGCGCAGGGACGGGCGGACGAATTCGGCGTCCGTGGGCATAGAGAAGCGATGAACGAACGCGTGTCGACCGGGATCGCCGGCTTCGACGAAGTGCTGCACGGCGGACTGATCCCCGGCCGCACCTACCTCGTCACGGGCCCTCCCGGCACCGGGAAGACCACGATCGGGTGGCACTTCCTTACGGCCGGCAGCCGCGCGGGCGAATCGACGCTCTACGTCACGTTCGCGGAGCCCGAGTCGGAGCTTCGGGCGAACGCCGTCCGGAGCGGCTTCGACGTTTCGCAGGTCGAGATCGTCGATCTCAGCCCGGCGCCCGAGATCTTCACGCGCTCCGAGACCTACGACATCTTCTCGGCGAGCGAGGTCGAACGCGAGCCGACGACCGCGCGCATCGTGGAGGCCGTCGAACGCCTCAAGCCGACCCGCATCTTCGTCGACTCGATGACGCACCTGCGATTCCTCACGACCGACGCGTTCCAATTCCGGCGCCAGGCGCTCTCGTTTCTGCGCTTCCTCTCGGGCGCGGGAGCGACCGCGCTCGTCACCTCGGAATCGACCGCGGAGACGCCCGACGACGAACTGCGCTTCATCGTCGACGGCGTCATCGAACTCGCGCTGGTCAACCGGGCGCGTTCGCTCGCGGTCTCGAAATTTCGCGGATCGCCGTTTCGAAACGGGACGCACGCGATGCGGCTCTCGGACGAGGGCGTCACCGTCTTTCCGCGGCTCCTGCCCGAGCGCCATCGCGCGCCCCACGACAGTACCGTACTCTCCTCCGGGCTCGCGCGCCTCGACGACCTGCTTCACGGCGGCTTCGAAGCGGGCACGGTCACGCTGATCAGCGGACCGACGGGCGTCGGCAAGACGACGCTCGGTTTGCAGTTCCTCTGCGAGGCCGCCGAACGCGGCGACCGCTCGGCGCTCTACACGTTCGACGAACGCGCCGAAACCGTCATCCACCGCGCGGCGAGCGTCGGATTGCCCCTCGGGCCGCTCATCGAGCGCGGGACCTTGCACGTGCGCGAGATCGAGGCGCTCCGCTTCAGTCCCGACGAGTTCGCGAGCGTCGTGCGTGCCGATATCGAAGCGCGCGAGACGCGCATCGTCATGCTCGACAGCATCAGCGGCTATCGCATGACGATCGCGGGCGAGAGCGTCGCCGAACGCCTGCACGCGCTCGGACGCTACCTGCAGAACATCGGCGTGACGTTCATCCTCGTCGACGAACTCAGCGACGTCACGTCGTTTCGCGTCAGCAACGTCGGCATCAGCTACCTCGCCGATAACGTGCTCTTCCTGCGCTACGTCGAACGCGAGATCGATTCGAAGATCGAACTGCGCAAGGGCATCGGCGTCCTCAAGAAGCGTCTGAGCGATTTCGAGAAGGGCGTTCGCGAATACGAGATCACCTCACGCGGGATCGAGATCGGAGAGGTACTCCGCTTGAACTCGATCTTCGCGCCTCTGCCGGTCGAAGATCGTTAAGACCTCGACCAACGGCGTTCGAGCCCGCAGCCGGATCCTGCTCTTGATCTCGGGCGCCGAGAATCGCCGCCTCCTCGTCGCGACGCTCGCCGATCGCTACGACGTCGTCACCGATATCGAGCGGCTCGACCGCACCTCGCCGCTTGGCCCGTTCGATCTCTGCATCCTCGACGGCGTCGCGCTCGCGGCCCGCGCGACGGCGCTCGCGAATCTGCGCGCCGCGTTCGATCCGATCTTCCTCCCCGTCCTCATGCTCAGCGACCGGCGCGATCTCGGCGCGATGCCGCCCGACGTCCGCGCGGTCGTCGACGACGTCCTCATGCGGCCGCTCGAACGCGCCGAGTTGGCGCTGCGTTTGCAGACGCTGCTCCGCACGCGCGCGCTCTCGCTGCGCCTCACCTCGCTCAACGCCGATTACGACGCCGAGCGCCGGATCACGAACCGCTTTCAGGAGGCCGCGCTCCCGCAGGCGTTGCCGCACATCCCGGGGCTAGCCCTCGACGCACACTACCGCGCCGGCCGCGCCGAAGCGCGCATCGGCGGCGATTGGTACGACGCCTTCCGGCTGATCGACGGGCGCGTCGTCCTATCGGTCGGCGACGTCAGCGGCTCGGGCCTCGAAGCGGCCGTCACGATGGGCAGCGTGCGCCAAGTGCTGCGCGGCGTCGCGCAGATCCACCCCGATCCCGCCGCCATGCTCGACGCCGCCGATCGAACGTTGCGCGGGGACGGCTTCGCGTCGTTCGTGACGGCGTTCGTCGGCATCTTCGATCCGGTGCTCTCGGAGCTGACCTACGCCTCGGCCGGCCACCCGCGGCCGCTCGTGCGATCGGGTGCCGCCTGGCAGCCGCTCGCCGGGACGGGCGTGCCCCTCGGCGTCGCGGGCGGCGGCCCGCGGACGTCGACGATCGTCGATATCGCCGAGGACGCGATCCTCGTGCTCTACACGGACGGACTCATCGAAGCGACGCGCGATATCGCGACGGGCGAACGCCTGCTGCGAGAAGCGCTCGCCGACGACGCCGTCGTCGCCGCTCCGAATCCGGCGCGCGCGATCTACGGCGCCGTCCTCGGCGACGAGGACGCGAGCGACGACACCGCGATCTTCGTCGTGCGCCGCGTGCCGAACGCCTCGGCGCGCGCGATCGGTAGCTGGACGTTCGACGTCGCGGACGCGGATGCGGCGCGCGCCGTGCAGCGCGACGTCGTCGACCGGCTGCACGGTTTCGGATTGAATGCGAAGGCGATCCAGGCCGCGAGCGTCGTCTTCGCAGAGCTCCTCGGCAACGTCGTTCGCTACGCGAAAGGCGAGGCGTGCGTCGCGCTCGACTGCTCCGGAGAATTGCCGGTCCTGCACGTGCTCGACCAAGGACCCGGCTTCCGGCACGCACCGAAACTTCCGGAGGACATGCTCAGCGAGAACGGCCGCGGGCTCTTCATCGTCTCGACGCTCGCGCGCGATTTCACCGTCTCGCATCGTCGCGGCCCGGGCAGCCACGCGCGCGCGGTGCTCGAGCCGCACGTCGAAGGCTAACCGCCCCGCGCGGGCGTGCCGTCCTGCGGCCAGAACCCGAAGAGCGCGCGGCCGGGCTCGAGGTCCCAGAAGCGCGTCGCGTTATCGCCCACGCCGTAGACGATGGCGTACGGCACGTCGCGCGCGAAGATCGCCCGTACGAGCCGCGCGAAGTCGCGCTGCGACATCCACGTCGCCGCATACCGCGCGAACGCTTCCTCGCGCGTGAGCCCGAGCCAGCCCGACGACGATCCGACGCTCTCGTCTTTGGGATCGTCCGCGCGCGTGATCGATCCGATCCGCACGCATGCGACGAGCATCCCGTGGGCGTCGCTGTAAAAGCGGCCGAGCGTCTCGCCGAACGCTTTCCAAACCCCGTAGAGCCCGTCCGGCCGGTACGCCGCGTCCGTTCGGACCACGAGTCCGAAGGCCGGTTCGTAGAGCGCGGGCGCCGCGTCGACCTCGTACATGCCGACGCAATGATTCGAACTCGCGAAGAGGAAGCGCCGCACGCCCGCGATCCGCGCCGCCTCGTAGGCGTTGTACGTTCCGAGGATGTTCGGCCCGTAGACGTCTTCCCACGGGGTGTCGACGGCCGCGACGCCCGCGAGATGGACGACGGCGTCGCAGCCGGCGAACGCACGCACGAGCGACGCGAGGTCGCGCACGTCCGCGATCGTGCGCGCGTCGCGGAGATCGATATCGACGACGTCGTGATCGCGAGCGAGATCCGCGCAGAGACGGCTGCCGACGACGCCCGCCGCCCCCGTGACGGCGATCTTCATGCGGTTCCGCTTCCGTTCGGCGGGTCGCCATCCTCCGCGAGATCGCGGTAGTAGAAGGCGGTCGCCGTCGGCGAGCCGTCCGGCATCAGCGCGAAGTTCGGAACGCTGCCGACGCGGCGCCAGCCGAGCGATGCGTAGAGCCGTTCGGCATCGGCGTTCGCGGTATCGAGAACGAGCAGCGTCTTCCCGTGCTCGCGCGCCAGGCGTTCGGCGCGGCGCATCAGTTCGCGACCGATACCGCGGCGGCGCGCGCCGCGCCGGACGAGCATCTTCGCGATCTCGCCGCGATGGGGCTGGTTCTCCGGCATCCCGGCGACGAGCTGGACGGTACCGACGATCGCACCGTCCGCCTCGGCGACGACGACGTACCGGCCGCCCGCGGCCGCGCTATCGGCGACCGATCGCCAGAAGCGCTCGACGCGCTCGCGTTCGAGCGGCAACATGAAGCCGACCGACGCGCCCGCCTCGACGCAATCGATCACCACGTCGATCAGCTCCGGGAGCCGCCGGACGATCTGCGGACCGGGAAGCGTGCGATACGAGATCACGTCCTGCGGCATCGAACCCTCCCCGCGTCGAGGCCCAAAACTTCGATCGCTCGCGCGCGGTTCCGTCCTCCGATGCGGAAAAAGAAAGAGAACCGGCCGGTCGCCGATTCTCTCCATTTTCCGAACGCCGCGTCGGCGTTCGCCTTAATTATTCGAGGGCTTGAGCTGCGGCTTCAGCAGCACCTTCGTATAACCGCTCGTACGCTTATCGAACTCTTCGTAGGCATCGGGGCCGCCTTCGAGCGGCAGGCGATGGCTGACGATGAAGCTCGGCTTCGCGATGCCGGCGAGGATCAGATCGCGCAGATAGACGTTGTATTTCTTCACGGGAGCCTGACCCATTTCGATCGAGATCCCCTTGTTCCACGCCATCCCGATCGAGATCGGATAGACGCCGTTCTTCTCGTCGGACGTATGGCCGCCCGGATCTTTCGGGAAGTACACGCCGATGATGCCGATGTGTCCGGTCGGATTGACGAGCCGGATCAGATCTTCGAGAACCTGCGAACCGCGCTGACCCTTGATGTTATCGAGCGAATGCGATCCGTGCGCCTTCGCCTCGTACCCGATCGCATCGATGCCGCACATGACGCCCGGCATCTTATCGCCCGCGCCGGCACGCAGGTTCTGCACGCCGTCGCGATGCGGCTTGCGCAGCGCGAGGATCTGTTCGACCGGATCGCCTTTGCTGAAATCGACCGGGATCGCTCCGATGCTCTTCGCCTTCTCCAACCGCTCGGGCACCTGATCGACGACGTAGATCTCCGACGCGCCCTTGATCTTCGCGCTCAGCGCGGCGAGCAAGCCGACGGGGCCCGCACCGAAGATCGCGACGGTATCGCCCGGCAGCACGTGCGCCTGCTCCGTCGCGTGATAGCCCGTGGGAAAGATGTCGGCGAGCAGCACGAAATCGTCTTCGAATTCGTCGCCCGCCGTGCCGGGAAGCTTCAGGCAATTGTAGTCGGCGTACGGCACGCGGATCAGTTCTGCTTGGCCGCCGGGATACGGCCCGAGACCGGAGTAGCCGTAGCCGCCGCCCGCCGATTCCGGGTTGACCGTCAAGCACGCGTTGCTGAATCCGCGCGTGCAGTTGAAACAGAATCCGCAGCCGATGTTGAACGGCAACACGACGCGGTCGCCGACCTCGATCGATTTCACCGCGGAGCCGACGCTCTCGATGATGCCCATGTTTTCGTGGCCGAAGACGAGGCCTTTCTCCACCGGCGCGCGGCCTTCGTACATGTGGAGGTCGCTGCCGCAGATCGCCGAGGTCGTGAGCCGCATGACGGCATCCGTCTCGTCGACGATCTGGGGGTCGTCGACGTTCTCGATCGCGACTTTCAACGTATCTTTGTAAACGAGTGCGCGCATGCTGATCCTTGCGGGGTGCGTTCGCGCGCGAATCGGCGCGAACGATTTTTCACGTCCGCACGATGCGGCGCATCGTTCGCGGCGACGTTCGTCGCACGACCGCGGACATGCAGCTTCATACCATCGAACCGACCGGTTCACCGCGATGCGCGCGAAATATGAGGGCAGGCAAGCATGTTTTCGAAGTGACCGAGACCGGCACGGAACGCAGGTGACTCTCTTCGAGCGTGACGTCGCCGTCGGCGATTCCGACGCCGCGCCTTCTCCGGACGCGCGACTCGTTCGCTACGATATCGTCGTGCCGACGCTCGGCCGTCCGACGTTACGCGACCTCGTGCGATCGCTCGCGCGCGCGCGCGGTCCGCGCCCCGAGCGCATCGTGCTCGTCGACGATCGCCGCCGGCAGGACGTCGCGATCGATCTCGGTTCGTCGCCGGACGAATCGCGGCTCCCGATCGAGGTTCTCGCGGGGCGAGGCGCGGGACCCGCCGCCGCGCGAAACGTCGGCTGGCGCGCGGCGCGCAGCCCGTGGATCGCGTTCCTCGACGACGACGTCGTCGTCGAGGACGATTGGTTCGCGCGTTTGCACGACGATCTCGCGCGCGCGTCCGGCCGAACCGCGGGCTCGCAGGGTCGCGTTCGCGTCCCGTTGCCGGCCGGTCGCGCCGCGACGGATTGGGAGCGCAACGTCGCCGCCCTCGAGCGCGCGCCGTACGTCACGGCCGACTGCGCGTACCGCAGGCGCGATCTCATCGCCGTCGGCGGTTTCGACGAGCGCTTTCCGCGCGCGTATCGGGAAGATAGCGATCTCGCGTTGCGCGTCCTCGCGAACGGGCGCGCGATCGAGCGCGGGACGCGCGGCGTCCTGCACCCCGCGCGTCCGGTCGACCGGTGGATCAGCGTGCGCCTGCAAGCCGGGAACGCCGACGACGTGCTCGTCGAAGCGCTGCACGGCGAGGCGTGGGGCGACGGCGAGACGCGCGCCGCGTTCGCCGCGCAGGCGAC
>CAZZZK010000139.1:0-6968 GCA_964658555.1 Vulcanimicrobiota bacterium
GTCCGGACGATCGCGCCGCCCCGCTCGCGCAGGGGACGCTCGCCGCGGCGGCCGCGAGGCAGCTGCGACGAGCGCCGGCGCGTGCCGTCCCTCCGTCGCTCAGGGATGCGCGCACCCCGCCCCGATCGCCGCGTGTCGCTCGCCGCCCGCATGCGTCGCGCCCCGCCGGACCGGTCGCCGCCCGTCGCGAGAAGACGGAAGGGTTCGAGCTCCGACCGGCGATAGTTATCGTCGATGACGCCAAAGGCGGCGTTAGTGGAACGGGTTCGCTACCGTCCATTCGTCGCAGGCGACGTTGAGACGCTTCGAACCTTTCGCCATATCGATATACTTTCGACGATGCGCTCGAAAATGCAAGGACTGCTCCGGAAGAATGTTCTACATCGGTACGAGGCGGGCCGTGTAAACGATTCCAAGGCGAAGTTGCATGGTTGCCGCGATGTCGAATGACAGAAGAGGAATTAGCCATGCCCGACTCTCACGAGCGGAGCGTCTTTCGCTCTGCCGGCGGCCCCGTATTCTCGGCGGCGGTAATCGCCGCGCTGATCGGCGGCGCGCCCCATCCCGTCCTCGCGCATCCCGCACCGGTAACGGCGACCGTGGCCCAGGCGCCATCGCCCGACCCGAGTGCGACGACCGCGCCGGACGCGATGACGGCGAGCCCCGCTCCCGCGACGACCGCGGCCCCGAGCGACACGAACGCATCCACCAATCCCACCGATCAGACCCGCGTCGATAAGCGCAATCCGCTCTCGCCCGCGTCGCAGCCCGCAACCGGTCCGCAGTTCGGCGGCATCCTCGGCGATTTCGGGAACGGCACCCGCTCGCGACTCGCGCAAGAGGGGCTGACGGTCAACGCCCACATCGTCGACGAAGCCGCCGCGAACATCACGGGCGGCATCCCGCAGCCGGGCGGTACCGCCCAGGACCGCGGAACGGCGATCGCGAGCGAATTCGGCTTCGGAGTCGATGCCGATTTCGGCAAGATGACGCATAGCGGCGCCGGTATTCTGCACCTGCTCGTCACGACGCGTTTCGGTAATAACCTCGCGGCGCAGGCGCTCGGAAATCTCGTCTCCGTTCAGGAAATCTACGGCGACGGCCAGACGACGCGCTTCACGTATCTCGACTACGAGCAGCCGCTCTTCAACAACCACGTGAACATCGAATTCGGCAAGTACAATCAGCAGAACGACTTCATCGCCGGGTCGAGCTATTGGGGCGGTAACCTCTACTGCTTCTTCCAGAACAATAACGTCTGCGGAACCCCCGCGATGATCCCGATCAACAACGGCGTCGTCCCGACCGGTACCGAGGGCTACAATTACTATCCGTCGTCGATGTGGGGCGGCCGTCTGCGTGTGAATCCGACGAAGGATTTCTACCTCCAGATCGCAGCGCTGCAAGCCAATCCGATCGTCAATAGCCCGATCGGCGGCAACTACTTCGGCTTCTACGGCGATACCGGTACGGAGATCCCGGCCGAAATCGGCTACACGATGCGCAAGAGCGACGGATCGGTCGCGGGCAACATCCGCTTCGGCGGCTACTTCGATACGTCGAACGTCTACAACTACGCGACGCGTGCGACGGGCCTGCTGACGGTCTATCCGGGTCAAGCCGGAAGCGCGGCGGCGGCCGCCAGCAACGCGGCTGCGGTCGCGTCGATCGGGACGACCTACTCCCGCGGCCGCAGCGGCGGCGATATCCAGTTCGACCATCTTCTCGCGGGTTCGTCCAAACCCGGCGAGAGCGGACTGACGCTCTTCGCGGCGGGCGAATACTCCGATCCCAACACGTCGCTGATCGGCACGTTCTACGATGCCGGCCTCGTGAAGCACGGGTTCGGGACGCGGAAGAACGACACGATCTCGGTCGCGTTTTCGTCTGAGAACTTCAACGGGCGGCTCCAGAACCTCGAAAACTCGCTGCGCGCCCAAGGCTACGCGGTCCCGTACTCGAGTTCGGAAAAAGCCGTCGAACTCAACTACGGCTGCCAGGTCAATTCGTGGTGGCTGCTGCGCCCGGGCGCACAGCTCGTCATCAATCCCAACGGCGGCCAGACGAATCCGTACGCCGGCTACGTCGCGACGAAAAATGCGCTCGTATTCGGTCTGACGAGCGTCATCTCGTTCTAATCTGCGGCGTTCCGCGACGAGCACGAACGCTCGTCGCGGAACGGTTTCGGTTCGTCGCGCGTTGATCCGGAGGCGTGCGAAAGAAAGTTTCCGATTTCGAAGAACGTCGGGTCGTTCGGGTTTCACCCACGATAAGAAGGACCGCATGATCGATTCTCGCAGCTCGACGTCTCGTCTCGTCGTGAAAGACATTCATAAATCGTTCGGCGCCGTCACCGTTCTACGCGGGGTCGATTTCGAAGCGCCGCTCGGCGAAGTCACGGCGCTGCTCGGCGACAACGGCGCCGGCAAGTCGACGCTCATCAAATGCATCGCGGGGACGCACGTGCCCGATAGCGGCGAGATCGTCCTCGACGGCGTCGCCCAGCATTTTCGCTCGCCGAGCGACGCGACGCGAGCCGGCGTCGAGACGGTCTATCAGGACCTCGCCCTCTGCGATAACCTCGACGTCGTCGCCAACCTCTTCCTCGGTCGCGAGAAGCTTTCGGGAGGCGTCCTCGACGAGCTCGCGATGGAGCGGACCGCGCGCGAGGCGCTCGACCAGCTGCACATCATCATTCCGTCGGTTCGCAGTACCGTCGCGCAGCTCTCGGGCGGTCAGCGGCAGTCGATCGCCGTCGCGAAAGCGGTCCTGTGGGCGCCGAAGGTCGTCATCCTCGACGAGCCGACGGCCGCGCTCGGCGTCGCACAGCAGAAGCAGGTGCTCGACCTCATCAAACGCTTGCGCGAAGCGGGCTTGGCCGTCGTCGTCATCACGCACAACATGGTCGACGTCTTCTCGGTCGCCGATACGGCGATCGTCATGCGCCTCGGCCGGCGCGTCGCGAAGTTACGGATGACGGACTGCACGCCCGACGACGTCGTCGGCGCGATCACGGGCGCGCGCGAATTCGCGGAGGCGGTCGCCTGATGAGCACGTCCACCGTCGTCCAGCCCGTCGCGAAAGCGCAGGCGGCCCCGTTCAAGATCGATCGCGCGAAGCTCGCGACGACGCTGCCGATCTATCTCGCGATCGTCGCGATCTGGATCGCGTTCCAAACGCAGACCGCCGGACACTTCATCGGCGCCCGCAACCTCTCCGAGATGGCTCAGGAGTATTCGTACAAACCGCTCCTCGCGATCGGGGTCGTGTTCGTCCTCCTGCTCGGCGAGATCGACCTCTCGGTCGGCTATCTCACGCTGCTCTCGGCGACGACCGCCGCCGTGCTCTCGGCGAACCTGCACGAATCGGCGCTCGTGTCGATCGTGGGCGCGATCGCGGTCGCGGTCGTTCTCGGGCTCGCGCAGGGCTTTCTCATCTCGGTCGTGCGGATGCCGGCGTTCGTGGTCACGCTCGGCGGATTTCTCATCTTCGAAGGGATCGCGTACCACATCCTGAGCGGCGCGACGATCAACGTCCCCGACGCGACGATCGCGGCGATCGGCACGTCCTATCTGCCGAACGCGCTGAGCTACGGCATCACGATCGTCGCGATCCTCGGAACGGTCGCCGCATCCGTCGTCGCCCGCAGGCAGCGGCAGACCGCGGGTCTCGTCCTCGAACCGATCGCGAACGCGATCGTGCTCGGGAGCTACCGCGGCGTGCCGCTCTCGCTCGGTCTGCTCGGCGCGTTCGCGCTCGTGACGTCGTTCGTCGCGACGCGGACGACGTTCGGCCGTCACGTCTACGCGGTCGGCGGCAACGTCGAAGCGGCGCGCCGCGCCGGCATCAATACGGTCGGGATCCGCTGGATCGTGTTCGGAATTTCCGGCCTCTTCGCCGGGATCGCGGGCGTGATGCTCGTCGGCTACGCGCAAGCGGCTTCGACGACGGCGGCCGGTCCCGACCTCCTGCTCGACGCGATCTCGATCGCGGTGATCGGCGGCGTGAGCCTCACGGGCGGGCGCGGCAACGTCTGGTCCGTCCTCCTCGGCGGCCTGCTGATCGCGAGCCTCGACAGCGGCCTCAATCTCATGTCGGTCGATTCGAACCTCGTCTACATCATCAAGGGCATCATCCTCTTACTCGCGATCTTCCTCGACGTTATCGGAAAACGTCGCGGTGCTCCCGGCCGCACGTAGTCTCCCGATCACTCGCGTTCGGCTTTCCGACCCAATTCCAGGAGCTTCAATAATGAACTATTCTCTCAAGGTCCCGGCATTCGTCACGGCCGTCGCCGTCTCGGTCGCGATCGTCGCGCCGGTCGCGACGACCGCCGCCGATAACGGCAGCGTCGGTTTCCTGATCTCGGACTACACGACGTCCGCGAGATGGCAGTCCGATAAAAAATACTTCATCGAGGCGCTTGCGAAGACGTCCCCGTCGGTCAACGTCGTCGTCGACGATGCGAAGACCGATCAGACGCGTCAGGAGAATCAGGCGAAATCGCTCCTGACCTCGGGTGCGAAGGTGCTGCTCGACGTCCCGGTCGACTCCGCCCAGGCGGCGGCGATCGTGCGAGACGCGCACGCGAATTCTCCCCGCGTTCCCGTCATCGCGTACGACCGCCTGATCAAGGATGCCGACGTCGATGCGTACGTGACGTTCGATCCGATATCGGTCGGCCGTCAGCAGGCGCAGTATCTCGTCGATCACGTGAAGAGCGGCAACATCGTCTCGATCGCGGGCGCGGAAACCGATAACAACGGCGTGCTCTTCCACAAGGGTGCGATGGACGTCCTGATGCCGCTCGTGAAGTCCGGCCGCTACAAGCTCGTCTACGATAAGTTCACGCCGAATTGGGACAGCAATGCCGGTCAGGCCGAAATGGCGTCGGCACTGAACGCGCAGCAGAACAAAATCGACGGCGTGCTCGTCGCGAACGACGGCCTCGCGGGCGGCGTCATCGCGGCGCTCAAGGCGCAGCATCTCGACGGCAAGGTCGTCGTCACGGGCCAGGACGCGACGGTCGCCGGTCTGCAGAACATCCTTCTCGGGCAGCAGAGCATGACGATCTACAAACCGATCCGCAAGCTCGCCGAAGCCGCCGCCGTCATGACCGATGCGTTCCTCAAAGGCCAGAAGCCCAAGACGAATACGACGATGAACAACGGCAAGCTGGACGTTCCGACGACGCTGCTCCCCGTCGTGACGGTCACGAAGGCGAACATCAAGTCGACCGTCATCGCCGACGGTTTCGCGACGAAAGCCGAACTCTGCAACGGGCTCCCCGCCCAGGCGTGCGCCGGGCTGTAAGCGGCGCTTCGGCCGCGCTCGAACCGAGCGCGCTCCGGCGGCGACTTCCCGCGAGGGAGTCGCCGTTTTCTTTGGAGGCGCCGTGCTCCGCGTCGCGCTGATCGGCTACGGTTATGCCGGCAAGACCTTTCACGCACCGCTCGTGGGAGCCGTCGCGGGCCTCTCGCTCGACCTCGTCGCGTCGAGCGACCACGCGAAGGTACGCGCCGATCTTCCGAACGTCCGCATCGTCGCGAGCGCGGACGACGCCGCTCGCGATTCCGCGGTCGATCTGGTCGTCATCGCGACCCCGAACGCGACGCACGCTCCGCTCGCCGCGCGTGCGCTCGCGGCCGGGAAACACGTCGTCGTCGACAAGCCCTTCACCGTAACGGTCGCCGAGGCGCGCGAGCTCGAGCGCACGGCCGCCGCGAGCCGTCGCGTGCTCTCCGCCTTTCACAACCGCCGCTGGGATGCGGACTTTCTGACGCTCTCGCAGCTCGTCGCGAGCGGCCGGCTCGGGCGGCTCGTTCGCGTCGAGTCGCGCTTCGATCGCTTTCGGCCGGTCGTCCGCGATCGCTGGCGCGAGCGCGACGAGCCGGGTGCGGGGCTCTGGTACGATCTCGGCCCGCACCTCGTCGATCAGGCGCTGCGGCTCTTCGGGGCTCCCGAAGCGATCGTCGCCGACCTGATGCTGCAGCGCGACGGCGCGCGCAGCGTCGACGCGTTCGAGGCGACGCTGCACTACGGCGCGTCGCGCGTCGTTCTCGGGGCGTCATCGCTCGCGGCCGCACCCGCGCCGCGCTTCGTGCTGTACGGCACGCGAGCGAGCTATCGCAAAGACGGCCTCGACGCTCAGGAGGCCGCGCTCAAGGCGGGCACGTCGCCGTCGAGCGCGGATTGGGGCGTCGACCCCGTCGAAGGCGTCCTGACGGTCGGCGCGCCCCTCGGCGATCCTTCGACGGAAACGGAGACGGTCGCGAACGAACGCGGCGAGTACGCCGCGTACTACCGCGCGATCCGCGATGCGATCGTCGGCGGCACCGCGATTCCGGTCCCGGCGAGCGACGCCGTCGCCGTCCTGCGCTGCATCGAAGCGGGCGTCGAGAGCTCGGCGCGCCGGGCGGCCGTCGTGTTCTGACGCGCCTTCCGGTGCCCCCCTCGCCGGCCGTGCCGTTCGTCGCGATAGGGGACGTATGGCGATCGTCTCGGCGGTTCTCGACGCGGTGTTTCCGGCGCGCTGCGGCGGGTGCGGGGCGGCGCGATCGGGCTTCTGCGAAGCGTGCCGGCCGCCCGGTCCCGGGCTCGTCGCCGTGCCGGTCGCATCGCTGCCGATCGTCGCGCTCGGGCGCTACGCGGGGCCGCTCCGTCGCGCGATCCTCGCGTACAAACGCGGCCGGCGCGATGTCGGCGACGCGCTCGCGCAGCTGACCGCCGATCGCTGCGGCTCGCTCGATCCGAACATCGTCTTCGTGCCGGTGCCGACGACGGCGCGGCGGCGCGGCGAGCGCGGGTTCGACCCGGGGGTGCGCCTCGCGACGCTGCTCGGGGAGCGCTTGGAGCGGCCGGTGCTCGACGTTCTCCGTCAGCGCGCGGGCGACGCGCAGCGCGGCCGGTCGCGCATCGCCCGGCTGCGCGCCCGCGGCCGCTTCGTCTGCGCCGCGCCGCACCTCGTC
>CAZZZK010000140.1:0-6955 GCA_964658555.1 Vulcanimicrobiota bacterium
CGAGCACGTGGGGAACGACGCGAGCCGGATCGCGGCCGTTCGCTACCCGGGCGGCGCGGCGCTCTCGCGCCGCGACTTCGACGCGCTGACCGAGACGGCGAAAACGTTCGGCGCGGGCGGCCTCATCTGGCTGACGTACGCCCCGGACGGATCGTGGAACGCGTCGATCAAGAAGTTGCTCGACGACGCGACGGTCGCGCGCCTCGGCGAACTCGCGGGCGCGGACCCGGGCGACGCGCTGCTGCTCGTCGCGGGCAAACGCGCGCTCGCGAGCGACGTCGCGGGGAAGCTGCGCGTGCACGTCGGCGAGCGGCTCGGGCTGCGCGATCCCGCGCAGTTCCGCTTCTGCTGGGTCGTCGACTTCCCGCTCTTCGAGCGCGACGCGGAGACGGGCGCGATCGCGCCGACGCACCATCCGTTCACGGCGCCGCTGCCGGGCCAGGAGGTGCTGCTCGCGAGCGATCCGCTCGCGATGCGCGCGCAGCACTACGATCTCGTCCTCAACGGCTTCGAACTCGGCAGCGGGTCGATCCGCATCCACGATGCCGCCTATCAGCGCCGCGTCTTTTCCGAGGTCTTCGGGATGTCGGACGAGACGATCCGCGACCGGTTCGGCTTCTTCATGGAGGCGCTGCGCTACGGCGCTCCGCCGCACGGCGGGATGGCGTGGGGGATCGACCGGCTCGCGATGCTCGCCTGCGGCGAGACGTCGATCCGCGACGTGATCGCGTTCCCGAAGAATCAGCAGGCGCGCGATCTCATGATGGACGCGCCCTCGAGCATCCCCGACGCGTCGCTGCGCGAACTCGGCTTGCAGGCTCGCGCGAGACCCTAGCGGCACCTCCGGGCGACGTCGTACGTCGCGCACCGCGCTCGAGGAACGCGATGCGTGGGCACGATGCGTGGATGCATGCCGACATGTTCGACGAACGCAAAGCGCCCGGAAGCGTGCAGACGTCGCCGTCCCCGAATGCGGGCCGGACGAGATCCGCATCCGGGTGACGCGTGCGGGCGTCGATCCGATCGATCGGAAGATCCGCAGCGGCGAGGCGGGGGCGTTCCGACGCCGCGCGTCGCCGGGCAAGACGTCGCGGGCGTCGTCGAGGCGATCGGTTCGGCGGTGAAGCGATTCGCCGTCGGCGAGCGCGTCGTCGCGTGCGCGCGAACCGACGGCGGCTATGCGGAGAAGACGGTCGTCGGGATCGACGCGCACGGCGAGCAGGTCGCGAAGATGCCGGGCGGCGTCGGCGATTCGATCGCGGGCGCGTTCGTCGCGCACCGCGCGCGCGTACGGGGTGGTGGAGATGTCCGCTCGTTTGGGAATGGCGACGGGATGAGAACGTTACGGATCTCGCTCCTTCTCGCCGCCGTCTCCGCTCTCGCGGCGTGCAGTTCCGCGCGGCAGACCGCCTCGAAGGCGGGCGCCGATGCGAAGAACGCGGTCTCGCCGATCGTCGGGTCGTGGGAGCTCAACGGCAGCGCCCCGGCACCGAAGGCGAACGAGCCGCAGTTCGTCAAGCTGGACTTCAAGGCGAACGGGAAGCTCGAGGCGTCCTACGTCGCCGCGGGCGGCGCGCTCGCGCACGTCATCGATACGCCGACGAAACTCAAGACGGAGCACGACAGCTACACGCTCGGCGACGAGAATTCGCTCAGCATCATCGAGGGTTCGCGATCGCTCGATTACACGTACGACGTGAGCGACGGCAAACTGCAATTGACGCCCGAGGGTGCGAGCGATGCCGTGGTCTTCAAAAAATCGGACGCATAACCGCGCCCCGTTTCCCGCACCGATTCGACGGTTCGTCGCTCGGTCGATCGTTTGAAGGGAGAGGCTCGTGAAGATCGTCAACGCGAACGACGTCGAGGAACTCCACTGGGGTTCGCCCGGCGGTCGCTTCGACGGCTACGGAAAGCAGCTTTCGGAGGCGCTCGGCCGGGAGCGAGATTCGACCGATCTCATGAAGCGGCACCCGTTCGACGTCGAACTCGCCCGCATCCCGGCGGGTGCGACGCCGTGCCCGTACCACTCGCATAGCGCGCAGTGGGAATTCTATACCATCGTCTCCGGCAGCGGCCGAGTCCGCCATGCGGGCGGCTACGATGCGATCGGGCCCGGGGACGCGCTGCTCTTCAAGCCGGGAGAGCCGCACCAATTCTTCGCGGGCGACGGCGCGGATCTCGTGATGCTGGTCGTCGCGGATAACCCGATCGGCGAATCGTGCCATTATCCCGATAGCGCGAAGTGGGCCGTGTGCTCGCCCGAATCGCGGATCGTCCGCTCGGAACCGCTCGATTATTTCGACGGCGAGGAATAGGTCGCGCCCGACGCTTCCGCGAGCTCCGCGGCGCGAACGAAGATCGCGTCGAGCATCGGCTCCGTCAGCACGCCCGTGTTCGTATTTTGGCGGCTCGGGTGGTACGATGCGAGGAGCGTTACGGTCGCCTCCGTGCCGTCCTCGTTTCTGCGCCGGGCGAGCCGTTCGACGCCGTGACCGAAGGCCGGACGCGCGTCGAATGCGTGGTTCGCGGCGACGAGCGCGGCGGCCGCCGCCTGCGTGCCGATGAGCCCGAGCCCGACGACGACGCGCAGATCCGTCAGGAGCCGCAGCTCTTCGACGAGATACGGGAAGCAGCGGCGGCGTTCTTCGGGCGTCGGTTTGTTTTGCGGAGGCGCGCAGCGCACGGCCGCCGAGATCAGCGCGCCGCGGAGCGCGAGACCGTCGTCGCCATCGCGTTGCGCCGGCTGATTCGCGAGACCCGCGCGGAACAGCGCGCGATAGAGCCACTCGCCCGATCCGTCGCCCGTGAACATCCGCCCGGTCCGGTTCGAACCGTGGGCCCCGGGCGCGAGGCCGACGAGCAGAATGCGCGCGCGCGGATCGCCGAACGCCGGAACCGGTCTGCCCCAGTACGGCAGGTCGCGATACGCGCGCTTCTTCTCCGCCGCGACGCGCGTGCAATACGCGCGCAATTCCGGACACTTCTCGCAGGCGACGACGCGCGCTTCGAGAGCCGCGAACGCGCTCTCGACGGGCGGATCGTCGGGCGTCATAGCGTCGGCGCCCGATCCGAATCGATCGCGTTCACGAGAGGCCGGGGAATCCGATGCGGGCGAGGGCGGCGTAGGCGACGATGCCGACGCTCGTCGAGAGATTGATGCTGCGAACGGCATCCGCGCGCATCGGGATGCGAAGCGCGCGATCGGGATTCGCGTCGAGGAGCGCCTGCGGTAATCCGGCGGTCTCCTTGCCGAAGACGAGCGCGTCGCCGCGTGAGAACGCCGCCGCCGTGTACGGCTTCGCGGCGCGTGTCGAAAGCAGCCACGCCGCCCGGTCGAAGGTCGCGAAGAAGTCGTCGAGCGACGGATGCACGCGAAGCGTGACGGCGTCCCAGTAGTCGAGGCCGGCACGTTTGAGCTCGCGGTCGGCGATCGAGAAGCCGAGCGGCTCGACGAGATGGAGCGCGCAGCCCGTGGCGGCGCAAAGCCGGGCGACGTTCCCGGTATTCGGCGGAATCTGCGGTTCGACGAGTACCACATGGAACGGCGCGCGCGCGAACGTCTCGCCGAGGTCGCGCGCGGTGTCGTCCGCGAGCCGTTCGACGGGCTGCGTCGCGCGGTCGCGCGATCCGATCGCCCCCCCTCCGCCCGCTACCATGGCGCGCCTGGCATCATCCGTTCGCGAGCCGGAGCAGCGTCTGTTCGAGCGGCGCGGGGACGACCGCGAACGCGACGCCGCCGTGGCCGAGCCACGCGCGTTCGAACGCCGCGCGCGGATAGATCGTCGCGACGTTCGGATGCGCCGGATCGTTGACGATCGCGTCGCCGTTCTCGTCGATGCCGCGCAGCACGACGAGATGGCCGCTCGAGCGCGGGAGCGGCGCGCCCGGGAGGTCGCCGTCGTTCCACGCGATCGAGAGCGCGAGCGGCACGTCGTCGACGAGGAACGCGTGCGCGTGCGAGACGTCGCGCAGGTGGACGACGGCCGCGCGGAAGCCGAGCGTCGCGGCGAAGGCGACGTCGAACGCCCAGTTCCCCGTCCCGCCGTAGCGCGCGTCGAACACCTCGCGCGCGACGATCGGCACGTCGACGGGATACGCGCGGTACGCGAGCAGCATCGCGAGCGACGCGGGCGCGCACCAGCCGCGCTCCTGCGGATACGCCGCCTCGTACTGCGAGAACGGCGGCACGTCGAGATCGAGCGCCGGCAGCGCGACGACGCCCGAGGGGGCGCCGTAATCGGGCGTGCTCACGAAGAGCGCGTCGAGCTCGCCTTCGGAGCGAACCGCGATCGTCACGATATCGACGCTCGAGCGCATCACGTCCGTATCGATCGCGACGAACGTATCGCGGCTCTCGAACGAGCGTCGCGACGAGGCGTCGAAGCGCGCGTAGGGCAGCCACGCGGAGGTGCGCCCGTCGTGCGCGTTCACGCGGAGATCGAGCGCGCCCTCGAGCGCGCGCGCGTTCCAAGAGACGATCGCTTCGCGCGTCGGGCCGACGTGAACGAGGATCTCCTCACCGGCCCGCGGGCGGACGAGCGTCAGCATGCGCGTCCCATCAGATCGACCATTCCCACGAATTCCAATTGTTCGTGATGTACTCCGCGGGCCGGTAGCCGCGGAGATCGTCGTCGTACGCCGCGACGGCGGTCTGCCAATAGAGAAAGACGGCGGGAACGAGCGCGTGGATCCGTTCCTCTTCACGCTGATAGAGCGCCGCGCGACGCGTCCGGTCGAACGTGGCGAGCGCGTCGGCCGACGTGCGCGTGATGACCGGATCGCGCAGAAAACTCGTCGCCGCCCCGCGCGGCGGGATGAAATCGCCGCTCCAGATGCCTTGGTTGTCGGGATCGGGGCCGTTCGTATCGATCGACCATTCGAGATCGTAGCGCCCGGTGTAGAGCGGACCGTCCGTCGCGAAGAGGACGCTCGCGGGATAGTTCTTGATCGTGAGCGCGATCCCGAGCGGGCGCAGCGCCTGCTGCATCTGCAGTTCGGCTTGCTCGTTGCCGGGCTTCGTCGTCGCGGAGATCGTGAAACGCAGCGCGATCCCGCCCTTCGTGCGGACGCCGCCGGGTCCGGGGAGCCAGCCCGCGGCCGCGAGTCCGCGCGCGGCGCCCGCGACGTCGAACGGGTAGAGCGGGATGCGCGGCGCGGCCCAGGACGTCGGCACGATGTCGCTGTGCGCCCGGACGTTGAGACCGTGATAGACGGTCGCGTTGATCCGATCCCAGTCGATCGCCTTCGCGATCGCGAGGCGGACCGCGACGTCGTCGAGGCCCGGGCGCGAGCAGTTGATCGCGAGCCTGCGCCAGTTGGCCGAGAGCGTCTCGACGGTTCGAATGCCGGGCGTATCCGCGATCCGCGCGAGTTCGCCGTCGCCGAGGCTCGCGATCAGATCGATCTCGTGCGTGCGAAGCTCCGCGAGCAACGTATCGGGATTGGGCACGACGCGATAGGTAAGGGACCGTAGTTTCGGCGCGCCGCGCCAGTAGCGGGGATTCGGAGCGAACTCGAGCGACGAGCCGTGATTCCACGCGGCGAGCAGGAACGGCCCGCTCGAGACCGGTGCGGTGTTGAACGGCGCGCGGTTGACGTCCGGCAGCGCGCCGAGCAGGTGCTCCGGGAGCGGCGGATACGCGCTGCCGCCGCCGCCGCCGAAACTGCCGAGGACATCGGCGTTCGGCGTCTTGAGCCGCACGATCGCGGTCGCGTCGTCGGGCGCGTCGATCGACGCGATATCGTCCCAGCCGTTGCGCAGCTTCGCATCGTTGCGCGGGTTCATCACGGCCCGCCAGGTGAAGCGCAGATCGCGCGGCGTCAGCGGCGCGCCGTCGGACCAGCGAACGCCGCGGCGCCAATGCAGCACGATCGTCTTCGAGTCGCGCGAGATGCCGCCGTTGCGGTACGTCGGTACCTCGGTGACGAGTTCGGGGACCAGCTCGCCGTGGGGCCCGTAGCGGAAGACGGGCGCGAAGAGAAGCGCGTCGACCTGATCCGTCGCGTCGGAATGCGCGAACATCGGATTGAGGCCGTCGGGTTCGTCCGTCGCGCCGATCCGCAGGCGGCCGGGGACCGTCCACGCATGACGGTTCCCCGCCGCACCCGACGTCGTCGCGAGCTTCGTGCATCCGCCGAGGCCGACCGCACCCGCGATCGCGAGCATCGATGCGGTCGTCGCGGAAGCGATCGCGATCGAGCGCGAACGCCGTGCGCGGCGCGGGCTCAGCTGCCCGCTCCTCCGAGCGCGCGCGTCTTGTTCGCGAGCGCGGGTGCGATCGCCGCGTAGAATGCGTCGGGACCGTAGCGAACGACGTCGGTCGCGGGCAGACCCGTCTCGCGCTCGGCACGCGCGATCTCGCGCCGGGCCGCGGATTCGTCGAGGTCGGCCGTGTTGAGCGCGACGCCGGCGACGCGTGCGGGCTTGACCGCGGCGCAGAGCGATTCGTAGAGGGCGATCAGTTCGGCGTACGGACGGATCGGCGTTCCGAGATCGTCGACCGTCGTGCGCGACGGCCGGTGCACGAGCACGAGGGCGTCCGGGGCCGTGCCGAAGAGCAGTCCGAGCGTAACGGGTGCGAAGGCCGGATTCGCGATGCCGCCCTGCCCTTCGACGAAGAGCAGATCCGCGTCGGCATCGGCGCACACGAGCGCTTCGCCAGCGCCGGTCGTGAAATCCGAGATGACGCGGTCGATCGCGATCCCGCGGCCCGCGATCACGATTCCGGTCTGTCCCGTCGCGACGAAACGCGCGTCGACGCCCGCGTCGCGCGCCGCCCGCGTGAGTTCGAGCGCCGCCGTCATCTTCCCGACGGCCGCGTCGCTGCCGACCGTCAGCACGACGCGCGCCGCGACGCGGTATGCGGCGCCCGAAAAGAGCGGCACGGCGGGCGGCACGCGCACGTCCCAGATCGTCGTCCCGCCGCGCGCCGCCGCCGCCGCGAACTCGGCG
>CAZZZK010000141.1:0-6860 GCA_964658555.1 Vulcanimicrobiota bacterium
GAAGCGCTCGGCGCGGCGACCGGAGCGATCGCGCCCGTCTCGCGGTTCGGTCCCGCGCTCGCCGGCATCGCCGCCGCGATCGCGGCGCTGCAGAGCGATGCGAGCGACGTCGCGCTCGCGCTCGCCCGCGAGCTCGACGCGACCGATTTCGATCCCGAGGAACTCGAGCTCGCGACGGCGCGGCTCGACCAGCTCGAGCGTCTGAAGAAGAAGTACGGCGGCTCGCTCGAGGCGGTCGCGGCCGCTCGCGCCGCCGCCGAAGCCGTGCTCGCGCGCGAGTCGACGCGCGACGAACGCGACGCGGCGTTGCGCGCCGAACTCGCCGCGCTCGGCGATGCGCTCGAACGCGAAGCCGCCGCGCTCTCCGCCTGTCGCGTCGCAGCCGCCGCCCGGCTCGAGGCCGCGGTCGCGGCGGAACTCGGCGTGCTCGCGATGCCCGCCGCACGCTTCTCGGTGCGGCTCGAAGCCGAGCGCGAACTCGGGCCGACGGGCGCCGAATACGTCGAGCTCGCCCTCTCGCCCAATCCCGGCGAGCCGTTGCGGCCGCTCGGCCGCGCGGCCTCGGGCGGCGAACTCTCGCGCGTGCTGCTCGCACTCGCCGTCGTGCTCTCGGAGCGCGGCGAGGCGCGCGCGATCGTCTTCGACGAGGTCGATGCCGGGATCGGCGGCGCGACGGCGACCGCGGTCGGCGTCCGGCTCGGGCGGCTCGCGCTCGCGACGCAGGTCCTGTGCGTCACGCATCTCGCGCAGATCGCGTCGTGGGCCGATCGCCACTACGCGCTGCGCAAGCGGGAACACGACGGCGCGACGATCGTCGAACTCGTCGCGCTCGAGCGGCCGCGCGACGTCTTGGAAGAGCTCGCGCGCATGCTCTCGGGCACGACCGCCGGCGTCGCGCTCGAACACGCGGAAGAATTGCGGACGGCCGCGCGCGCGCACAAGCTGGAGGCGGCCCCGATCGCATGACCAAACCGAAGCTCCTCGTACTCGTCTCGCCGCAGGGCGACGCGATGCATCGCGACGCCTTCGAAGGGAGCGTCGCCATATCGGAGGCCTACGACGTCTTCGCTTTAGTACCGAAAGATCAGCGTTCGGCGTATCGCGCCGCCGGGATCGCGTGTGCCGCGTGGCGGCCGAGCGGCTACTTCGGGATGACGACCGCGTATCGCATCATCACGAGCGCGGTCAAGCGGTTCGCTCCGGACGTCGTGCAGGCGCACGGGTTCCCCGCGATCGGCCTCGCGCTCGGCACCTTCCCGCCGTCGCTCGCGCGCCGGACCGTCGTCACGTTCCACGATCCGCAGCGCGATAAGGAGATGCCGCAGAAGCTCGTCGATCTGCGGTTCCCGAAGTATCTCGCGCGCGCCGCGGCCGTCGTCGCGACGTACCCCGCGCTCGCGCGCGCGCTCGAGGCGAAGTTCGATCGGGCGGCGGGTTCGATCGGCGTCATCCCGCACGGCGTCGACGAGCCGCTCGGGAACGCGGCGCTCGCGCGGCCGGCCGCACGCCCGGGTCCGGTCGTCGGATGGACCGGCTGGCTCTCGGCGGATCGCGCCTGGGAGACGGCGATCGACGGCTTCGCGCTCGTGCGCGAGCGCCTGCCGGAGGCGCGGATGATCGTCGCCGGCGGCGGCCGGGCGCGTCAGCTCGTCAAGGCGCACGCGCGCGAGATGAAGGTCGGGGACGCCGTCTCGCTGCCGGGAGAACTGCGCTCCGAGCGGCTGTTCGCGGAGATCGACATGCTCGTCGTTCCGATCTCGCGTAGCGCCCAGGCGCAGGGCACGCTCGAAGCGCTCGTCGCCGGGATCCCGGTCATCGCGAGCAATGCGGGCGCGCTCGCGGACGCCGTCGGCGCGGTCGAGACCGGGTGGCTCGTCGACGACCGCCCGGCGGCCTACGCGACCGCGATCGAACTCGTGTGGAACGGCATCGATGCCGCGTGGGACGGCGCCGCGAAGCAGCGTTCCGCGGCGCTCGCGCACTACGGTCGCGACGAGGTCGGCGCTCGCTACCGCGAACTCTACGCGCGCGTGACGGCAGCGGCGATCTCGCACGCCTGACGACGGGCCGCGGCCGGCCATCCTCCTCGCGATCGAGGTGCCGTCGACGGCGCGGTGCGAAGCGTTCGAACGAAAGGCGCGTCCGTTACGGCAACGTGTGGATCTTGATGACGTTCGTGCCGCCTTCGCCGACCGGCATGCCGGAGGTGATGACGATCGTATCGCCGCTGCGGGCGAGATTCTCGCGCAGCATGCGCGCTTCGACGATGTCGATCAGCGTCTCGAAGTAGCGATACGACTCGACGACGAGCGCCTCGACGCCCCAGACGAGCGCCATCCGCCGCGCGACCTCGGGGATCTGCGTCATCGCGACGATGCGGGCGCGCGGCCGGAACGACGAGATGTAGCGCGCGGTGTTCCCGGTCGACGTGCCGGTGACGATCATCGCGAGGCCGAGATCCTCGGACATGCGGCCGGCGGCTTCGGCGATCGACGTCTCGATCAGCGTCTTGCTGTTCGTGATCCGGCGGTCGCGTAATTTTTCGTGCGGATAGGCCGTCTCAGCCTGGCGCGCGATCGTCGCCATCACGCGAACCGTCTCGACCGGGTACTCGCCGCGCGCGGTCTCACCCGAGAGCATCACGGCGTCCGTGCCGTCGAGGATCGCGTTGGCGACGTCGGTCGTCTCGGCGCGCGTCGGACGCGGCGACGACGTCATCGATTCGAGCATCTGCGTCGCCGTGATGACGGGCTTCGAGGCGAAGTTCGCGCGCGCGATGAGATCTTTCTGGACGAGCGGGACCTGTTCGAGCGGGATCTCGATACCGAGATCGCCGCGTGCGACCATGATGCCGTCGACGACGTCCATGATCTCGTCGATCGCCTCGAGCGCCTCGTGCTTCTCGATCTTCGCGATGACGGGCGTCTTCTTGCCGCGCTCGGCGATGAAGCGCTTGACGCTGCGCACGTCGTCGGCCGACTTCACGAACGAGACGGCGACCCAGTCGACGTTCTGCTCGAGGCCGAATGCGAGGTGCTCGAAATCGCGTTCGGTGACGGCCGCGATGTTGAGCGTCCCGTCGGGATAGTTGATGCCCTGCTGGGCGCGGAGTTCGCCGCCGACCTCGACGATCGTGTGCACCGTATCGTCCGTTTTCGATACGATGCGCAGCGCGATCGCGCCGTCGGCGAGGTAGATGAGTTTGCCCGGTTCGACGTCGAGCGCGAGGCCGGCGTAGTTCACGAAGACGCCCGCCGCCGAGCCCTCGGAGGGCACCGTCGTCAGCGCGAACGGCGTTCCGTTCGCGAGGCGGACCGAGGCGATGCCGTCCGCATATTTTCCGGTGCGTACCTTCGGGCCGGGAAGATCTTGCAGGATCGCGATCGGCGTGCCGAGGCTCGCCGAGATCGAGCGGATGTCCGCGATGACGGCGGCATGCTCGGGATGGGTGCCGTGCGAGAAGTTGAGGCGCGCGACGTTGAGGCCGCCCAGCATGAGCGCGCGCAGCGTTTCGGGATCCCGGGACGACGGGCCGATCGTCGCGACGATCTTCGTACGTTTGCGGGAAGCGTCGAACATTGCTCGCTCGCGTTCCCCGACCCGGTCTCCGACATCCTTCGCACATCGTGACGCCGGGCGGCGCGAGTCAGCGGACGGCTTGCGCGTCCATCCGGCGCAGCCGCTCGGCGAGCATCTGCATCACTTCGATCGCGAAGAACGGCGTATTACGGATCAGGTAGAGGAAGCGCGCCTCGTCGATCGAGACGATCCGGCTATCGACGCGCGCCGTCGCCGTCGCGCTGCGCGGCTTGGTATCGATGAGCGCGAGCTCGCCGAATACGCCGCCCGGGCCGACGATCTCGAGGACGTAATCGCCCATCGCGAGCTCGATCTCGCCCTCGATGACCGCGTACATCGCGTTGCCGCGATCGCCCTGATTGAAGATCCGGCACCCGCCGACGATCTTCTGAGCGGGTTCGTGGCGGAACAGATCGATCGACGGCAAAGGCGGCTCCCTTCGATGAGGACGTCCTGCTCGGGGCGACGGTCGCAAGCGTACGAGGAGCCGGACACTTAGGCGATTCACAGAAATCTTCCCGCCCGGTCTCCGCCGCGCCGTCCGCGTGTTGCGGCGAGGGCTCGTTTCTTGCTATACTCCACGACGGTAACCGTGAAGCGTGGGCAGTGCCCGCGCTTCGTCGTTGTAGGGGGTCCACGAGCATCGTTCCATCACACGAGCCGGAAGCCGCGGCGGTAACGGACGCGAAGGCGGATCTCGCGGGTGCGTTCGAGCGCGTCGCGCTGGCTTTGCCGTACGAACCCGAGTTCGCCGGGCTCGAGATCGTGACGCATCGCGCGCGCCGGCAAGGCCGCTCGCTCGAGCTCGCGCTCGTCGTCGACCGGCCCGAGGGGATCGATCTCGCAACCTGCGAGCGGGTCGCATCGCGACTCAATCGCGCGCTCGACGGCTTCGAGGATCCCTACACGCTGCAGGTCGAATCGGCCGGCCTCGACCGCCCGCTCGTGAAACCGGGCGACTACGAACGCTTCCGCGACCGGGACGTCTGCGTCGTGACGACCCTCGCGATCGAGAACCGGAAAACGCATCGCGGCCGGCTCCTCGGCGTCCGCGGGAGTGCCGCCGTGCTGATGGTCGAGGGCAGAGAACTGCCGATCCCGCTCGAATTGATCAAATCCGCCAACGTCGATTTCGACATCCGCGCCGACCTGACGCGCGCCAAACGAGAGAGAAGAGATGCCCGCAAAAACCGCTAAGCCCAAGGCCAAGGCCGCGCCGGACGAGCCGTCGCTCCGCGAATCGCTCCGCCTCCTCCAGGGCGAACGTGCGATCCCGTTCGACATGCTCCTCGAGGCGCTCGAAGCCGCGCTGATCTCGGCGTACAAGCGAAACTACGGCGGTGAAGCGAACGCGATCGTCGCGATCGATCGCGATACGGGCGAATACAAGGTGTACCATCGGCGCCTCGTCGTCGACGAGGTCGAGGATCCGAAGCTCGAGGTGACCAGGAAGACGGCGGGTTCGAAGTACGAGCCGGGCGACTACTTCGACGAAGAGGTCGCGCCCAAGGAGTTCGGCCGGATCGCCGCTCAGACGGCGAAGCAGGTCATCGTGCAGCGCATCCGCGAGGCCGAGCGCGATACGATCTTCAACGAGTACAGCCAGAAGCTGCACGACCTCGTCAACGGTACGGTGCAGCGCTACGAGCAGCGCAACATGTTCGTCGATCTGGGCAGCGGGAAAGTCGAGGCCCTGCTCCCGCTCTCGGAGCAGGTGCCGCGCGAGAACTTCCGGATCAACGACCGGCTGCTCGGCTTCGTTCTCGACGTGCGCAAGACGAACAAGGGTCCGCAGATCGTGCTCTCGCGTGCGGCCGAGGGGCTCGTGCAGCGCCTGCTCGAGCGCGAGGTCCCCGAGATCGAAGACAACATCGTCGAGATCATGGCGATCGCGCGCGAGCCGGGCAGCCGCTCGAAGGTTGCGGTCCATTCGCATCGCGCGGACGTCGACGCGGTCGGCGCGTGCCTCGGGCCGAAGTCGAGCCGGATCGCGAGCGTCTCGGACGAGCTGCGCGGCGAGAAGATCGATATCATCCGCTGGTCGGGCGACTCGGTCGGTTTCATCCAGAACGCGCTCGCGCCGGCGAAGGTGCTGACGGTCGAGCTCTTCGAGGACGAAGGCGTCGGGCTCGTCGTCGTACCGGATTATCAGCTGTCGCTCGCGATCGGTCGGGAAGGTCAGAACGTGCGGCTCGCCGCGCGACTGACCGGCTGGCGTTTGGACATCACGAGCGAAGCGGAGGCAGACGAAGCGCGAGCGCGCTACCTCATGGAACGCGAGGAACGCTCGCAGGTCGTTCTCGAGGATGCCGAAGGCGAGGGCGTCGAGACGGACGGCGACGAGCCCGCGGTCGATCCCGAACTCATTCGCAAGCTCGAGGAGTTCCGGCGCCAGATGTTCGATCCGGCGGCGCGAACGGAAGACGGTTCGGGCGCTGAGTAAGGCCGGCCACGTTCCGCTGCGGACGTGCGTCGGTTGCCGCGGCCGAGCGCCGCAAGCGCGCTTGCGGCGATTCGTCCGCGCCGGCGATTCCGGTCCGTGGGCGCTCGATGCGAGCCGCGGGCGGAGCCCCGGGCGGGGAGCGTACCTCTGCTCGCCCGCGTGCGTGGAGCGGGCGCGGAAGAATAAGCGGTATCCCGGGCTCGCCGCGGCGGTCGACGCCGCCGGCTGGATTGACGGCGGCAGCCCTTTGCGGGCGAGCGACTCGCGTGTATGATAGTCGGGCGCACGATAAGCGCGATCACGTTTCCGATGGGGCGATGCGAACGCATCGTTCCGGAGCGACCACATGAAGTAACGGTTTTCGGGGTGCAGCCATAACGGCCGCAACCGGGTTTGAAAAAGGACAATATGGCATCCGGTAAAGTACGAATTTTCGAGCTGGCAAAAGAGCTCGGTCTCTCCTCGAAAGACCTCATCGGTCTCTTCGAGCGTCTCGGCCTCGAAGCGAAAAACCAGCTCAGCGTCGTGGAGCCGCCGATCGCGGATCTCGTCCGCGGCGTGTTGCTCGGCGGCGCGCCGAAGGGTGCCGGGAAAGCCGCCTCGGGCGGCGGGACCGCCGTCGCGACGCCGGCCGCTCCGGCGGCCGGGAGTAACGGGACGTCGAAGGCCGCCGCCTCCGCGGCGCCGCCGTCGCTCGCGGCACCCGCCGCGCCCGATGCCGCCGCAAACGGTCCCGCCGCGCCCGCGGTAGAGACCGCAGCGACCGCACGCACGTCTCCGCCGGCCGCCGCTCGGGCAGCCGACGTCGCGGCCGTCGCCGCCGCTCCGGCCGCACCGG
>CAZZZK010000142.1:0-6744 GCA_964658555.1 Vulcanimicrobiota bacterium
CTCTCGGACGCGACCGGAGCTCCCGGGCTGCTGCACCCGGCCGACCTGCCGCTCCTCGCGCTGCAGCCCGAGCTGGAGCGCGCCTTCGGCTTACCGCCGTCGCGCGCGGGCCGGATCTCGGGCGATCTCGCCGCCGGCCAGCGCATCGCATACGGCGACGCGCGTGTCGACGTCCTCCACACGCCCGGCCACACGCCGGGCAGCGTCTGTTTCGCGATCGAGCGGCCGGACGCGCCCGCGATGCTGCTCGCGGGCGATACGCTGTTCCGCGAATCGATCGGCCGCCACGATATCGGCGGCACGTCGCAGGAGGATATTGTCGCGAGCATCCGCCGCGAGCTCTTCGCCTTCGACGACGCGACCGTCGTCGTTCCGGGTCACGGGCCGCAGACGACGATCGGTCACGAGCGCCGACACAACCCGTTCGCCCGAACGCCGTAGCGCCGCGGGCGCGGCTCGCGCTAGTGCAGTTTGATCAGGAGCTTGCCGTCGTCGACGGCGGCCGGCGCGACGGCTTCCTCGATCTCGTCCTGCGAGGTCTTGCCGTTCCCCGGGCGCAGCGCTACCGTCGAGAGCGCCGCTTCGGCCTCGGCCGCTTCGAGCATCGCGTCCGTGATGGCGCCCGACGCGCGTTTGGCGCGATACGCATCGATCGCCGCCATCAGCGCGAGGCGGGACCGCTCGGGATAGTCCTTCTTCTTCTCGGGGTAGCCGCCGAGCTGCGACTCGATGTCGGCATCGGTGATCGCGTACGCTTCGTCGAGCGTTTTCCCGAGCGCGAGATCGACGAGCAGACTGCACGTCGCCGTTCCGAAGCCGCAGCCCGTCGTGAAATACGATACGTCGACGATCCGCTCGCCCGGCCCGACCTTCAGGAAATACGTGTACATGTCGCCGCACGAGTCGCTGAAGTAGTCGCCCGACGCCATCGGGTTCTCCATCGTACGAAACCCGGTCCGCTTCTCGACGAGCTCTTGAAATTTCGGAAAATTCACGGCCGGTTCTCCTTGACGGTGGCGACGGTGGCGAAAGCGGCGGCGGGCGCCGCAACGATCTCGAACCGGCACGCGTCCGCGCCGGTTGCGATCGATTCGAGCTGGATGGTATCGCTCGATACGGTATCGACGAGAACGGTGTGGATGATCGAGCAGACCTCGGGGTGCTCCCCGACGGTCAGCGCGTACGGACAATTGTGCTCGCGGAATTCGAGCGAACCGCTCGCGGTCTCGACGACGTCCGCTTCGACGCCGCGCTCGCGCAGCTGCGCGGCGAGCTCGGTCGCCCGTTCGCGCGGCCCGGTTCCGGCGAGCCGTTTGCGGTACCGCGCCGAAGCGCGCTCGCCGAGGCGGCCCATCACCGTCTCGAGGCCGCCGCGGCCGAACGCATCCTCGACCTCGCGAAGGACGGCGCTCAGCATCCGATCGTAATGCTGCGGGAAGAGCGACTCGGCGTGGCCGGTCAGCGAATATTCGAGCGTCGGTTTCGTCGGGCCGCGACGCACCGAACGCTCGGCGACGTACCCGTCGCGTTCGAGGGTCACGAGTTGCTGCCGGACCGCGTTCGCGGAGAGCCCGAACTCGCTCGCCAGATCCAACGCCGAAGCCGCATGGCGGCGCCGAAGGGCGGCCACGATCTTCCCCCGCGTCGTCTGGAAAAAGCGAGTATCCTGCATTCCTGCGTCACCGTACCACGAGCGCGCGGGATAGTCCAGAGTTTCCTTGACTTTCTCTGCGGCTCACCGTACCATACGCCTGATATGAGCGAGCGCGGGTTACGAATCACCGGTCTTCAGGCGGGCGTCGAAGGCAACCATATTCTCAAGGGCATCGACATCACGGTCGAGCCCGGTAGCGTTCACGCGCTCATGGGACCGAACGGTAGCGGAAAATCGACGCTCGCGTTCTCCGCGGCCGGTCATCCGAATTATAAGGTGACGGCGGGTTCGATCCTACTCGACGGCGAGGAACTCGTCGAACTCGCGCCCGACAAGCGCGCGAAGGCCGGCCTCTTCCTCTCGTTCCAATACCCGGCGGCGATCCCGGGCGTGAGCGTCGCGAACTTCATTCGCACGGCGCGCCAGGCGGTGAAACCGGACGATCTGACGCCCGCGAAATTTCGGAAGTTGATCTTCGAGCAGCTCGACGTACTCGATATGGACGCGGCATTTCTGTCGCGATACGTCAACGACGGCTTCTCCGGCGGCGAGAAGAAGCGGCTCGAGATGTTGCAGATGGCGATGCTCGCACCGAAATACGCGATCCTCGACGAGACGGATTCGGGGCTCGACGTCGACGCGCTGCGCGCCGTCGGCGAATCGGTGAACGCGCTGCGCGCGAGCGAGGCCGGCAAGGATATCGGCTTCCTGATCATCACGCACTATCCGCGCATCTTGCAGTACATCAACGCCGATCGCGTTCACGTCATGATGGACGGCCGGATCGTCCTCTCGGGCGAACGCGATCTCGCCGATCGCATCGAGCGCGAAGGCTACGATACGATTCGCGAAGAGGCGGCCGCCGGTGCGCGCTGAGGGCGAAGCCGGTACGATAACGGGATTCGATACGGCGTCGCTCGAGGCGATGCTCGGCCGGCTCGGCGAAGGTTCGATCGACGCCCAGGCGCGTTTCGACGCGCTCGCGCGCTTTCAAGAGCTTCCGCGCTTCTCGAGCATTCGCGGCGGACGCCGCTGGAAACACGATCTCGCGAAACTCGACTTCTCGTCGCTCGTGCCGTTCGATGCGACGCAGGGTGCCGAACTCGACGTCGAGGCGCTGTTGCCGAACGCTCGGCGCGGCGGCGTCGTCGTCGAGCGTTTCTCGATCGCGCGCGAGCATCATCGCGAAGCCTTCGAAGCGGCCTTCGGTAGCGCCGTCGACACGCGCGACGACGCGTTCGCCTCGCTCGCGCTCGCATTCCAGAGCCACGGCGTGTTCGTGCACGTCCCGGCCGGCGTGTCGGTCGACGAGCCGCTCGTCCTGGGATACGAAGCGCGTGCCGCGGCGCTCTTCCCGTACACGCTCGTGTCGCTCGGCGACGGTGCTCGAGCGCACGTCGTCGAGCGGATTTCGGCGGTCGAGGATGCGCCGTTCGTCTGCGGCATCACGGAGCTCGTCCTCGGCGCGAAGGCGCATCTCTCGTATGCGGTCGACCAGCGCGCGGCCGCGTCGACGCGATCGATCATGACGCGACGCGCGACGCTCGGCGCCGATGCCGTGCTCGACGTCGCGCTCGCCGAGCTCGGCAGCGATCATACCGTCTCGCGGCTTCGCGCCTACGGCCGCGCTCCGGGAGCGAGTATCAACGTCGCGGTGCTGTTCTTCTCCGACGGCAAGCAGCACGTCGACGTCGAGACCGAGGCGGTCCATGCCGCCCGCGACACGACGTCGCAGACGGTCGTGCGCAGCGCCGGGATCGACGTTGGTCAGGGCCGCTACGTCGGGAACATCAAGATCCTCGCCGAGGCGCACGGTGCCGATGCGTCGCTGCGCGACGACGCGCTGCTGCTCTCGCAGGGCGCGCACATCGACTCCGTCCCCGCGCTCGAGATCGCCGCGAACGACGTCAAAGCGTTCCACGGCGCGACGGTCGGCGCGATCTCGGAGGACGAACTCTTCTACGCCGAGAGCCGCGGTATCGCCCGCACCGATGCGGAGCGGATGATCGCGCTCGGGTTCTTCGAGCCGGCCGTCGCGCGCTTCCCGGGCGAGGAGTTGCGCGACGAGCTTCGTGCGGTGCTCGAACGCAAGATCGTCTCTCGTACGGGTGCGCGGTCGTGATCGCGTCGCGCGACGAACGCGCGGTCGCGATCGCACGCGATTTTCCGATCCTCTCCGATCTCACGTCGCGCGGCAAACGCCTGACGTATCTCGATTCGGCCGCGACGTCGCAAAAACCGCGCGCCGTGATCGACTCGCTCGTAAACTACTACGCGCACGATAACGCGAACATCCATCGCGGCGTGTACGAGCTCGCCGAACGCGCGACGAACGCCTTCGAGGCCGCTCGCGCGAAGGTCGCCGCGTTCGTCAACGCGGCGGAGCCCGCCGAGATCGTGTGGACGCGGAACACGACCGAAGCGATCAACCTCGTGAGCTTCACCTGGGGGCTCGCGAACCTCGGCCCGGGCGACGCGATCCTCACCTCGCAGCTCGAGCATCACTCGAATCTCGTGCCGTGGCAGCTCCTCGCGGCGAAGACGGGCGCGGAGCTGCGGTACATCGAGGTCGACGCCGACGGTCTCCACGTCCTGGGCGATCTCGACGCGAAGCTGCGCGGCACGAAGCTCGTCGCGCTCTCGCACGTCTCCAACACGCTCGGTACGATCGCACCGCTCGCGGAGATCGTCCCGCGCGCGCACGCGGCCGGCGCCGTCGTGCTGATCGACGGCGCGCAATCGTTGCCGCACTTTCCCGTCGACGTCCGCGCGCTCGATGCCGATTTTTACGTCGGCAGCGGCCATAAGATGTGCGGCCCGACGGGGATCGGGTTCCTCTACGGGAAGCGCGCGCTGCTCGAAGGTATGCCGCCGTTCCTCACGGGCGGCGATATGATCCGCGAAGTCGGCTACGAGCGCACGACGTTCAACGAGATTCCGTGGAAATTCGAAGCGGGCACGAGCAACATCGCGGATGCGATCGCGCTCGGGGCGGCGGTCGATTATCTCACGGAGATCGGGATGGAATGGATCGCGGAGCACGAGCGTGCGCTCACGCGCTACGCGCTGCGGCGGCTGGAGCCGCTCGCCGAGCGCGGCCTCGCGATCTACGGGCCGCGGCGGCTCGAAGATCGCTCGGGCGTCATCTCGTTCAACTTCGCGGACATCCACGCGCACGATATCGCCTCGATCCTCGATACGGAAGGCGTCTGCGTGCGCGCCGGCCATCACTGTACGATGCCGCTCATGGAGAAGATGGGCTGGCCTGCAACCGCGCGCGCGTCGTTCTATCTCTACAATACGGAAGAGGACGTCGAGCATCTCGTCGCCGCGCTGGAGAAGGCCGCGACGCTCTTCCGCATCGCCTGACCCGGAACGAACGCATGGACGATTTTTACAAAGAATACATCCTCGACCACTATCGCAACCCCCGCAATTTCGGCACCCTCGACGCACCGGACGCGACCGCTGAAGATCTCAATCCGCTGTGCGGCGATAAGATCCGTTTCGATCTCCAGGTCGATGCCGACGGCCGCGTCACCGACGTCCGCTTCTCGGGCAAGGGCTGTGCCATCAGTCAAGCATCCGCGTCGATGCTCTCGGAGAACTTGCGCGGCGAGATGTTGCGCGACGTCGCGCTGCTCAAACAAGAAGCGGTGCTCGAGAACGTCGGGATCGGGATCAGCGCCGCTCGGATGAAATGCGCGACGCTCGGACTCAAAGTCGTGAAGAGCGCCGCGCTCGGCGAGATCGCGACGTGGCCGGACGAAGACGCGCGAGGCCTGCCGTCGACCTGACGCCGTTCGCCGAAGGCGCGCTGCGGATCGGCGGCGCGACGCTGTTGGAAACGCTCGCGCTCGTGATCTGGAACATCGGTACGCGCTCGCCGCTGCGCGTCGCGCGCGACATGTGGGCAGGCCTCGTGCGACGCCGGGCGCTCTTCTCGAGCGCGGTGCGCGTGGTCGTCGGGGTCATCTTCTTCGTCGCGGCGTGCGTGACGCTACTGCCCGCGATCGACGACGCGACGCGCGACCTGCTCCCGATCGAACTCCTGACCGTCGTCGTCGCACTCGCGATCGAACGGCTCGTCGGCGACGATCTGCGCGCGTTCGCCGCCGGCCGCGAGCCGTTCCCGCGAAGCTGACCCGCACGCGGGCGACTAGCTCTGCTTGTGGCCCTCGATGCAGATGTCTTGAACGTCGTACGCGCGCAGCGTGACCCACGCGGGCGCGCCGTGCGAACGGACATTGAGATAGACGTGCCGGTAGAGCGCCCCGACGGGCGCCGGCGGCACCGCCATCGCCTCGACGCGCGCGTACCCGTCGGTCTCGCCGAGCGACGCGCTCACGTTCGGAAGCGCGAGCCGCTGATCGTGCCAATACGCGATCGCGCCGTCGCCGCTGCGCACCGCCGCACGAATCTCCGCAATCGTCGGGCGATCGTCCTCGAGGCGGTCGGTCACCGAGGTCAGGATGCTGCGGATACCGGTGATGCGCGCTTCGCGCGGACTGCAATGCGGTTCGACGCGCACCGGATCCGCGATCCCGGGCACGCCGTGCGGCGCGCAACCCGCGCCGAACGCGAGGACGGCGAACGCGGCGAACGCGCGAACGTCGACGCTCACGATTTCGAAAGCGAATGCGAGACGATGACGGCGGCACCCGTATCGTTGCGGCGAACCGTGTAGGTCCCGACGTACGACCCCATGGCGGTTTGGAACGGCACCGTGACGATGACGTTCCCGTTCGCCGCGGGCTCGGCATCCGACCGCCCGAAACGCGTCTTCGTATCGACGACGCCCGCCTCCGTGAGCGTCGCGCCGCGATCGCCCGGCGAGGCGCCGAGCGCCGCATACGCGGCGGCATCGTCGCCGTGCGCGACCGCGAGCAGATACTGCTTCACGACGTCGCTCGAGAGCCTCACGAACGCGGGATCGTCCGCGTCGCCCGCGGCCGCCGCGCCGGATGCGACGGGGCGCGCGTACGAGGGGGCCGTAGGACGAACGGTCGCGGCGGACGTGCCGCGTCCGCCCGCCGGTTGCGGCGAGCCCGGAGCCGAGCTCTCCGCCGCGGCCGGCGAGGCGGCCGGTG
>CAZZZK010000143.1:0-6730 GCA_964658555.1 Vulcanimicrobiota bacterium
GTAGAAGTGCGCCGGATTCCACGCGTC
The DNA here is from genome assembly GCA_964658555.1 of Vulcanimicrobiota bacterium. Classification (GTDB taxonomy): domain Bacteria; phylum Vulcanimicrobiota; class Vulcanimicrobiia; order Vulcanimicrobiales; family Vulcanimicrobiaceae; genus CAZZYZ01. Next base: position 28 of record CAZZZK010000143.1, read on the forward strand.
GTGCGCGCCCGCGAGCGGCCGCACGAGCGCGAAGTACGCGACGAACGTCGCCGCCGCGAAGGCGGCCGCCGATCCCATGACGAGCGTCGCCTTCCGGTCGCCGCGCCGCGCGAACGCGAGCGCGGCGAGTCCGGCGTTGCAGGCGAGGATCGGTGCCTGATCCTCCTTGAGTCCGAGCGCGAGCGCGAAGAAGAGTGCCGCGACCGCCCAGCGGCGCCCGTCGACGGCCCAGAGCAGCCAGAGCGTGATCGCGGGCGCGAAGCCGTTCTCGTGAAAATCCGCGAACGTCACGCCCGCGAGCGGCGGATAGAGCAGCGCGACGCAGGCGATGCCGAGCGCGAAGCGCGCGTTGGTCCGGCGCCGCGCGATCGCGAACAGCGGCGGCGCGACGAGCGCCCCCGCGATCGCCTGCAGCCAGACGAGCGCGAGCGGCGAGCGCACCGCGAGCAGCACCGGGGCGAAGAGCGCGAGCAGCGGCGAGAAGTGGTACGTGAGGTGGCTGCCGCCCTCGGTCGTGTTCGAAAAGCCCGAGGCCGCGCTCGCGATCGTCTGCGTGAAGAGCCCGAGATCGGAACCCGCATGGAAGGTGGCGTACCGGTCCCACCCGAGCGCCGCGTAGAGCGCGGCGTAGGCGGCCGCGGCGAGCCAGACCGTGCGAGCCGGTCTCACCCGACGTGGAAGTATTTGAGCCCGGCGAAGAGCAGGCCCGTCGCGATGAGGACGATCCCGGCGACGATGCCCGCCCGCTCGCCGACGGCGAGGCCGAAGCGCGCCCCGAACGCGAGCCCGAGCGTCGTCGCGAGCACGGAGGCCGTCGCGATCGCGGCGAGCGTCACGGCGAGCGGCACGCCGATGTATACGATCGAGAAGCCGATGCCGAGCGAGTCGAGGCTGATCGAGAGCGCCGCGAGGAACAGCCCGAAGCCGCGCGAGAGATCGAGCCCGCCCTCGTCGCCGCCGCCGCGGATCGCCTCGACGATCATGTAGCCGCCGACGCCGACGAGCGCCGCGAAGCCGATGTAGCCGGCGACGTCGCCGATCGCCTTCCCCGCGAGCGCCCCGAGCCCGGCACCGATGAGGTTCATGACGACTTCGGCCGATGCGAAGGCGGCGCCGATGCGGATCTTCGAGGCCCGGTCGACGCCGCGGACCCCGACCCCGACGCTCACCGCGAAGACGTCGAGGGCGAGCGAGACGGCGACGAGGACGACGCGAAGGGTGGCCGAGAGCATCTCCGCGCGTGTACGCCGCCCGGGCGACGATTCGCTCCTCGCCGCCGCCGGGGCGGCCCGATCAGAGCAGCGTCGCGACGGTCGAGCGGAGCTCGGCGAGCGTGAACGGCTTGTTCAGGAAGGCGTCGACCCCGACGGCGCGCGCGCGCGAGCCGACCTCCTGCGATCCGTGACCGCTGATCATGAGGATCGGGACGTGGGAACCCGCTTCCGCGCCGCGCACGAGGGCGACGAACTCGAGGCCGGTCAGCCCCGGGAGCATGAAGTCGGAGATGATCGCGTCGAACGGCGGGCCGCTGCGCACGAACGAGAGGGCCGTCTCGGCGTCGGCGGCCGTGACGACGTCCGCGACCGGAGCCAGCACGCGCTGCACGAGCGCGCACACGTCCGAATCGTCGTCGGCCACCAGGACCCGCTTCCGCACCGTCGTCATGTTCGAGCAACGTTCGAAGAGGCGCCTTGGGTGCCGCGTCCGGTGCCGTAAATGTTTCTTTGCAGGTCGGGCGCCGTGCGGAGCGCAGGAAGCGCCATGTCGCTGATGCGGGCAGCGCTCGCCGTCCTCGCCGTCCTGATGCTCGCGCCGCTCGCGAATCTCGCGTTCGCCGTACCGCCGGACGCGCTCGCGGCGGCCCTGCGCGCGCCGCAGACGGCCGCCGCGTTCGAGGTATCGCTCGCCGCGTCGCTCGCCTCGGTCGCCCTCGGCGCGATCCTCGGGATCCCGGGCGGGTACGCGCTCGCGCGCTCCGCGGGCGGCGTAAGGACGGCGGTGCTGCTACTGCTCGCGGTCCCGCTCGCGATGCCGCCCGTCGCCTCCGGGATCGCGCTGCTCGGGCTCGTCACCGTCCGGATGCCGCTCGGCGCGTGGCTCGAGGCGCACGGCCTGCGCGTGATCGACAGCCTCGCGGGGGTCGCGCTCGCGGAGTTCGGCGTCTCGGGCTCGATGATCGCGATCGCCGCCACGGCCGCCTTCGCCGAGATCGACCCCGTGCTCGAGGAGGCCGCACGGACGCTCGGGGCGGGGCCGGCCCGGATCGCCCGGACGGTCGCCCTGCCGCTCGCGGCGCCCGGGATCACTGCCGGCGTCCTGCTCGCGTGGCTGCGCGGGATCGGCGAATACGGCGCGACCTCGATCGTCGCGTACCATCCGACGTCGCTGCCGATCGCGCTCTCGAACGCGCTCTCGGCGGACGGCCTCGGCCCCGCGCTCGCGCTGACGGAAGCGTTCGCCCTCGGCACGCTCGCGGCCGTCGCGATCGCGGTGCTGCTCCGCCGCCGCTTCGCGTGACCCGCCGGGCGCGGGCGGCGTCCCGCCGGGCCGCGTCGAAACGCCGCCGCGATGGCCACGCTCGAGCGATTCCTCGCGCCGACCGGCGCGTTCGCCGCGTCCCTCTTCCCGCTCGCCGCGCGCTTCGTCGCGGGATCGACGATCGCGGCCGCGATCGAGACGGTCCGCGGGCTCAACGAGCGCGGCATGCTCGCGACGCTCGATTATCTCGGCGAAGACGTCGCGACGGTCGCGGAGGCGCAAGCGACGCGCGACGCCTACCTCGCGCTGCTCGCGGATGTCGAACGCTCGGGCGTTCGCACGAACGTCTCCGTCAAGCTCTCGGCGCTCGGGCTCGGCATCGACCCGGCGCTCTGCGAGCGCCATCTCGACGAGATCGTCGCGCGCGCGAGCGGCCTGCCCGATCCGTTCGTGCGGATCGACATGGAAGGCTCCGCGGTCACCGACGCGACGCTGCGCGTGTTCGACGCGCTGTGGACGCGGTCGCGTAACGTCGGGCCCGTCCTGCAAGCCTATCTCCGGCGCACGGCGGCGGACGTCGAGCGCGCGATCGAAATCGGCGCGCGCGTGCGCCTCTGCAAGGGCGCGTACGCCGAGCCCGAATCGCTCGCGTACGCCGAGATGTACGAGATCCGCCGCGCGTACCTGCGTCACGCGGAGGCGCTGCTCGAGCGCGGCACCTATCCGGCGATCGCGACGCACGACGAACGGCTCGTCGACGCGTGTACGGCGATCGCGAAGGAACGCGGCATCGGCCGCGAGCGCTTCGAATTCCAGTTGCTCTACGGCGTGCGTCCCGATCTCCAAGAGCGCCTCGTGCGCGAGGGGTATACCGTTCGCATCTACGTGCCGTTCGGCACGCACTGGGCGCCGTATTTCTACCGCCGCATCACCGAGCGAAAGGAGAACGCGCTCTTCGCCATGCGCTCGATGCTCGCGCGTTAGCGCGAACCGACTCGGCCGCGCGGGAAACGCTCGGCGGGAGACCCCTAGCGTCTCGGCGGGAAACCCCTAGTGGATGAACGGGTTGGGTTTGTTGATTTCGCCGCACGCATAGTTCGTACGCTTCGTGCCGTTGCTGCCGAACACGACGAGCACGTGCTTGCCGTCCTGTAACGCATCGAGCCGCGCGCCCTTGGCCTGCGCCTGATACTCGCCGCCGGTGAACGGCTGCAGGATCGAGAGCGTCTTGCCGACGTTCGCGCACGTGCCTTCGGCGATCGCGACGGTTTTCGCCGGCGTCTTGCCGCCCTGCACGATGATCACCTCGACGACGCTGCCGCGCTGCTGCATCTGCGCGTTCATGCGTTCGAGATCGCCCGGCGCCTCGATCGTCATCTTGACGTCGTTCGCGTTGCCGAACTTCTTATCGCCCATATCCATCGCGGAGACGGACGCGGGTTCGAGCGCGATGCACGCGGCGGCGAACGTGAAGCACGCGAGAGACGAGGACGCTACGGAAGCGAGACGCATGGGCCGCACGTACCCGAGCGGCTTCCGGCGAAACGATCGCGCGATCCGCGATCAGTCGTCCGCGATGCGGCGCACCGTGACGATGCGATCGCGTTCGACGAGGTGCGCGAGCACGGCCGCCCCGCGTTCGACCTCGCCGAAGGTCGTGAAGGCGCGATCGAGATGGAACTGCGGCGAGAGCGTCAGATAGAATTGCGTGCCGGCCGAATCGCGGATCGGCTTCTCCTTTGCGTAGTCGAGGCCCATCGAGATCACGTACGATCGCTGTTCGAGCGGATTCTCTTCGGCGGGGATCGCGTACCCGGCATCGCCGTTCCCGTCGCCGTGCGGATCGCCCGTCTGCACGACGAAATCGGGCACGATGCGGAACCACCGGTTGCCGTCGTAGTAGCCTCGCCGCGCGAGCGCGAGAAAGTTCGCGACGGTCCCGGGCGACCACTCCGGATAGAGCCGCACGACGACGTCGCCCTTCGTCGTCGCGATCAGCGCCCGCGGATGAAGCCCCGGCAACGGGCCGTTCATGTCGGCCGCGGTCTGCGGCAGGAGCGGCGGGCCGAGCGCGAGCGACGACGGATTCGGCGCCGCGAAACGGCCCGTCGGACGACGGGGTCTCGGCCGCGTCGCGGCCGGATTCCGCGCGGGCAGCGCGGGAAGACGGAGCCCGGGCGGATCGGCCGCGAGATGCTCGGTGCGCGCGAGGCCGCGGAGGTGACGCAGCACCTCGTACGCTTCGAGCTGCACGCGCCACGACGGATCGAGCGTCGCGATGCGCAGGATCCGCGCGCGGTTCGCATCGGTGCGGCGCCCGAAGGCGCGCAACGCTTCGACGCGGACGAGCTCGTTCGGACTCAGGAGCGCCGCACGTAGCGTGCCGCGCGGCACGCGCGTCGCGAAGCCGCGGTAGAGCGCCCACATCGCGCGGACGCGCACGTCGCCGTCGGGATCGTGCAACGCGAACGTCGCGAGCGGCGAGACGAGCGCCGCCGCGAACGGCGCGCGGCCGAACGTTTCGAGCTGCACGATCGCGTGCGCGCGGACGACGGCGTCGGTGTCGAATTTCGCCGCGCGCAGCAGCACGTTCGCGAGCGACGATTCGATGAGAGCCGGATGAGAATTCGCGATCCGTCCGATCGCGTCGACGGCGCCGTAACGCACCGCGGAATTCGCGTCGCGCGTCGCGCGGATCTCGCTCGGCAACGCGCGCGGCGCGGCGAGCAAACCGAGTGAGAATGCGGCAACGGCGCGCACGCTCGGCGACGGATCGGACGCATGCGCGAGCAGCGGCGCGACGCCCGCCGGATCGCCGATGCGGCCGATCGCGAGCGCGGCGCGCGTTGCAACTTGCGGAGCTCCGTCGAGATAGGTAACGAGCATACGATCGAACCTGCGACGATACTCCGCGCGCTCGATGCGGACGGATGCATCGTCCGCGCGTACGGCCGGCCGCTCGTGCCAGCCTATTACCAGCAACAAAACGAGCGACAGCGCTACGATATGTTTCACGCGACGGACCCGATCTTCATAGCTGCGAACGTTCGCGAATCGAGTCCGTCGACCATCATACGGAAGGCAGCCCTCACACTATGTCGACACCGAAACGGACACCCGGTACCGGAATGACCGTCCGCGAAGCCGGACAAAAAGGCGGCGAAACCGTCAAACGAAAGTACGGGCCCGAATTCTACGAAACGATCGGCCGAAAAGGCGGAGAGGCGACGAAGCTCGCGCACGGCCACGAGTTTTACGAGACGATCGGAAAGATGGGCGGCAAGAAGGGCGGCGAAGCTACGCGCGACCGCTACGGCCCGTCGTTCTACGAACAGATCGGCCAGAAGGGCGGCCAAAAAGTGAAGCAACTCATCGAAGAAGGCAAAAAAGCTGCCGCAGCGTCCGCCGCTCTGGAAGCGAGCGACAAAAAGGCTTCCTGATCTCCGTTTCGCGACGGTGACGCTCGGGCTCGCGAGCGTCGCCGTCTCCGCGACGGTCACGGCCGTCCGGGCGCTGCCGCCGCCCGAAGCTCCGCGCAATCCGCCGACGGCGACGCCGTTCCCGTCGCCGACGCCGACCTTCGCCACGAACTTTACGGTGCAGTCGATGCCGCGCGATGCGGCCCACATGCCGACGCTCCCCGTCGGTTCGTCGCTCGTCTTCGTTCTCGACGAGAAGATCAATTCGGGCAACGCGCGGGCGGGTTCGCTCGTGCGCATGCATCTGCGCGATCCGCTCGTCGTCAACGGCGTCGTGCTCGCGCCCGCGGGAACGGCGGACACGCTCTCGATCGTCAGCGTGCGCAAAGCCGGCTCGCTCGATACCGACGGTTCCGTGCAGATCTTTCTCGAGCCGCTCGCGATCGCCGGCACCGACCGGACCGTCCCGCTCCGCGCGTCGCGCGAGTACCTCGCGATCGAGCACTCCGCGGGCCAGCTCACGACGCGGGGATTAACCGATTCGATCATCGACGTGTTCGTGCCGTACCATCAGATCTACGAGATCGTTCGCAAGGGGCACCAGATGGTACTCCCGGCGGGTTCGCTGATCCGCGCGCAGATCGCCGATACGATCGACGCGCACGATCCGCACGCGATCGTGCTGCAGACGCCGGCGCCGCTCGTGAGCAATCCCGACGCGCCGCACGCCGATCTGACGCCGGCCCCGCTCTACACGCCGGCTCCCGAACGGCCTCATCCCCGGCGCGGCAAACCGACGCTCCCGC
>CAZZZK010000144.1:0-6702 GCA_964658555.1 Vulcanimicrobiota bacterium
CGCGGCGAAGATCTGGACGCCCCAGCCCGTGGGTGCCGTCAGCGACAGCATCAGGTTGTCCGTCGCGTTGCCGTTATTCTGCAGCGTGTTCGGAACGTTGACCGTGGTCGCCGTACCGATCGCGTTGCCGACGACGCCCGTCGCGCTCGTATTCGTCGCCGTGTAACCGGTCGGGGAGAACGAGGTCGCGCTGAAGTCGTTGTTCTGCGTGTTCGCGACGGAACCGTTGTAACTGCCGCTCGCACCCGGAACGCCGAATGGTCCGTCGAGGACGACCGCCGACGGCGGCGCGTTGTTGCCGACCGTGTTGGATGCGCCGCCGGCCGTCGGATTCGAACCGGGCGTTTGATTGGGATAGTTGATACCTTGACCGCTCGTCGTGATGACGGTCGAGGTGTCCGTCGTATTGGCGGGGATGCCAGGCCCGATCGCGTTCTGCGGCGAGTTCGCGACGTTGGGATCGGGATTGGGGTTCGGCTGCGAGCCGCCGATGACGCTGTCGGCCTGATTGACGGCCGAGTTCGCGTTCCCGGAGCCCGTGCCGGCCGGCGGCGTGACGAACATCGTCAGCGTGAGCGCGGCCTGTGCGGTCGTGACCGCGCCGCCGTTGGTCGCTCCGTTGTTCGCGGTGAACTCGATCCCGTTCGTGCCGCCGCTGACGAAGATGCCGACGTACGTGACGTTCGCCGGGAACGATCCGCTGCTATAGGCGGTCCAGCCGGTCGTGCCGTTGGATGAGGTCGTGTAGTAGATCGCCGCGGTGCTGGTCGTGCCGAAGCCGTTCGCGGTGCTCGTCGCGGTCGAAACGCTCTGCACTTGCAGCGGGAGCGAATTGAAGACGGGGACTTTATCCGTGATCAGGACGCCCGCGACGGACGCGCCGAGCAGGGTCTTCACCGACTGCAGATCGTGAACGGGCGAGCCGCCGCCGTCCGCCGCGCGGATAACGTACTGAATATTGCCCGAGGTGTTCGGCGAGGCGCCCGGCTGGAAGCCGACCTTCTGCATGTCGAGCCGCGCGTCGAGCACGACGTTGTCGGTCTCGGTCGGCGCGGTCGCGAGTGCGGTCGAGGTCGCCGAACCCGTGCTGCCCGGGTTGTTGGCTGCCGACTGGGTGATCGTGCCGTTGAGCGGCGTGACGATCGTCTGCGGGCTCGCCGTCGTGCCGGTCGTGGCGGTGGTCGAGGCGCTGTAGACGACGCCGACGGCGACCGCGCCGCCGGCGACGACCGGCACGAGCGCGAACAGGCTGTTCGCATTCGCGCCCGTCGTGCAACTGAAGATCTTATTGCTCGAGCCGACCGCGGTACAGCCCGAGGGGAGCGTGCCCGTGTAAGCCGTCGGGAACGTCAGCTGGTAGGCGACGACGGTCGCCGCGCTCGCGTCGGAACCCGATTGCGCGCCGAACGTCAGCGCGAACGTACCGGTGCCGTTACCGGTGTTCGTGACGGTAAAGGTGTCGGTGAGCTGACCGCCCTGGACGATCGTCTGCGTCGTTCCGGCCACGATCGAGAGCGACGGCGCGTTCTGCACCGTCGTCGAGACGGTATTCGAGAGCGTGTTGTACGCGTTGTTGTTGCCGTCGGTGTACGATGCCGAGGCCTGATTGAGGATCGTCGTACCCGGCGGCGTACCCGCGGCGCTCGCGATCCGAGGCGAGAATGGGACGGCGAAGAAGCCCGCCGCCGCGAACGCGACGAGGGCGACTCGCGCGACCGAACGTTTTACGAACGCGCTCACTTGACGCGCACCAGGTACGAGTAGGTCGCGCTCGCATGCGCCGCGAGTTCGCGATCGCTATGGAACCGTACCATCGTGTACGCGCTCGCGGGCGCCGCCTTGCGAACGATCCCGTTCGGCGTCGAAGTCGCGATCGTGGGCGCGCTCGACCACGCCTTCCCGTCGAGCGAGTACTCGACGTGCACCGGCAGCGTCGCCGCGGCCGATCCGGATTGATACGACGTCCCGGCGGGGATACGCGCGCTCGGCGTGAGGCCGAGTGCGGCATCGCTGCCGGCGTTGGTCGCGACGATCGAGTAGCGGACCGTCTCGCCCGGTTGGAGCGATGCGCCGCCTGCGAGCGGCGTGAGGGAGTCGCCCTTGGCATCGTGATGGACGATCGCGCCGGCGAGCGAGAGCGAGATGCTCGGTCGCGCGCTGGCACCGGCGATCCCCGCAAGTTCGAATAGCACGACGGCGAGTGTTGCGAGTGGTAGTCGTTGCATGCGGGAAGCCTCCATGAGCACGCGATGAAGAAGCGAGCCTCTGCGCGAGGTCGCGGTTGACGCGGTAGAATCGAAATGATTCGGTCGTAAACGAAACGCCGAAACGCCGTCTATACCGACCGATATACCGTCGGCCATGCCCCGGAGTTTTCTGAGAATCCTAACGCGGGCCCGAGGCGCCGCGCGATGAGTGCGATAGCGCTCACACGCCGCCGCGCGGCACATCCAAAACCGCGCAAGCGATGCGGCACACACGCGACGCGCGACGACGAGCGCTAAAACGAGACGGTGGTCGTCAGCGAATCACTATACGTGCCCACGGGCACGTCCTGGCCGCCGGAAATACTGCCGTACAGAGGCATCGACGACGTCAGGTTCAGCAGCGAGAGGACGACCGACGGCGTCGCCGTCCCCGCGGTTCCGTCGCCCCATACCGTGCTGAGTCCGACGTTCGTATAGAGGTTGTAGCCGAGCTTCGCGTTGCTCGGGCCGAGCATCGTACGGGCCGCGAACGTGCCGCTGCCGGTCGAGAGCGAGACGGTCGCCGTCAGGGCGAGCGTGCAGCTGACGGTTATGCTGCCCGTCCCCGTGACGGCGTTCCCCGACGTCGGACTGTAGTTCGCGAACACCGGCGGCGCCGCGGTCACGGTACAGTTCGCCGCGTCCGCGCAGAGCGCGGAAGCGAGCGACATCAGTGCCGCGCTCGCCGCACCCGTCAGCGCGCGGGCGAACATACGTGGACGCCGAGGTCGGTCGCAATCGTCGGCGTGCTCGGCACGGTGAGGGCGAAGGAGCATTCGCCCGCGCGCGACCGCATGTGCGCCGCATACGTGCCGGGCGTGAGATTCTCGAAGTAGTAGCCGCCGTCGTCGTCGAGCGGCGAACGTGCGACCATCGGTCCGTTTAGGAAGAGCGTGCCTTCACTCGCGGCGTCGCCGCCGCCGGCGAGCGGGAGACGAACCGCGCCCACGACGTAGGTGACGCGCGCGACGCGCAAGCGAGCGATCGAGCCGCCGCGGGTTCCGGGAGAGACCAAGCGTTCGGGAGTGCGCACCTCGTCCGCGATGCCGAGGCCGCTGCCGTCGACGTCGAGGCGGTTGACGCCGTTCGCGGCGAGGTCGCTGACGAGCGCGAATCCGTGCGCGTCGGTGCGGCCGGCCGGGCGGCCGTCGAGCGTGATCGGGAGGTGCGCGCGGCCGGCATCGACGAGGACGAAGCCGTCTTGGATCGGCCGCGACGGCAGCGTGTGGCCCGCGATGGAGGCGACGGCACCGCTGACCGTCAGGCTTCCGACGAACGCGCCGCTCGACGCGATGCCGTTCGTCTGCACGTCGGCGAACGGCAGGTGGTCCGTCGTGTCGAACCCGAGCTGCGGCTTCCCGACCGCCGTCCCGATTTGGAAGCCGTAGCCCGAGCCCGTCTCCGAGCCGATCGGCTCTTCGCGATAGCCGACGGACGTGGAGCCTGACGCGGCGCTGACGACCGCGGATCGTCGCGGACCGAAGGCGCGCACGAGCGAGAGCTGGACGTACGTGTTCGGTGCGCCCTCCGCACCGACGCGGGTGCGCTGCAGCGTGATGCTCGCGGTCGTGTCGCGCCCGAGCGTCGAGTTGAGGACCGCGTTCGCACTCGTCTGCGAGGGGGCGAGCGAGAACGTCTGACGCTCCGCCTGCAGCGTGAGCCCGAACAGGCGGCCCAACCGTTCCGAGACTCCGACGCGCTCGTCGAGGAGCGCCGGCGCGAGGATCTCGGGGACGCTCGTGAGATCGCGAAATCCCGAACCGTGAATCGCGATATCCGCCGAGACGCCGGTATCGGCGAAGCGCATCGAGGCGTCGGCGGCGAGCGCGTTCCCGGCCGTCTGTCGGGCCGCGCTGTGCGCGAAGGCGAGATGCAGCGCGCCGAACGGGATGCGGAGATCGCTCGAGAGTTCGGCGACGGCGCGATCGGCCTCGGAGACGAGTCGCGCACCGAGCGTCGCCCGGTCGGAGATGCCGTCCCGAAACGAGCCGTACGCGCCGAGCGGCCCGTAGTTCGCGAGCGTCGGATTCGGGTTGCGGATGAAGCCGAGGCCGTACTGATAATCGGTGAGGCCCGGCCGTAAGAGTGAGGGCGTCGCGAAGTACGATTGATCGAAGCGCTGGACGTTGCCCTGCGCGTCGCGGACGACGACGGCGACGTCGTTCTGCCCCGTGTTCACGGGCAATTGCGTGAGATCGAACCCTCCCGGCAGCAACGGGACGCTGCGCGAGGCGACGCCGTTGATGTAGATCTGCGCGGTCGCGGGCGACGCGACGACGCCCGAGATCGACGGCGATGCGGAACGATAGAGGTAGGGATCGAGTTCGAACGCGCGGCTGAGTCCGATCCCGAGATACTGCACGCCGCCGACGAGTTCGTCGCCAGAAAATGTCGCGTCGCCGAACGTCGTACGCCGCCGATGCGGAACGTCGTCGTACGAAAAGGACGTCGAGTTGCGATCGAGCGCGCCGCCGGACATCGCAGAAAAACTCGCGTACAGCAGATGGTCGTCGACGCTCTGCCCCGCATCGAAGAATCCGTCGAGCGCGCCCTGCGTCGAACCCGAAAGCACGTAATTCGCGAACCGGCTCTTCGGCCGCGAGACGTCGAGATCGGGCGGCGGCGTCTGTTGCATGACGGCAGTCGTCGTCGTGCCGAGTGCCGTCGGCGCGACGTTGAGGACGAGCGCGATCGTCGTCTCGTCGAAGCGGTAATCGACGCCGGGCGAGAGCGATGCGAGCGAGACGAACGGAGCGCCGCCGAACGATCGCATCGCGGCGTTCGCGGTCGGGATCTTGAGCGTACGCGCATCGTCGACGGCGAGGAAGACGTCGTTCGGCATGACGACGATCGTATGCTCGCCGTCGTCGATGCCGTTGACCGTGACGTTCGCGAACGCGCGCTGCGAGGAGAACGCAACGTCCTGGGCGCCCGCGGTGAGCGGTGACGCGAGCGAGAGTGCGACTGCGGCGGCGCCGAGCCGCTTTAGCACGACCTGCCCGGAACGATCGTCGATCGCAGCGGCGGACCCGATTCGAGCGTCCCGTCGATCCGTACGGACGTGAGACGTGCACAGGCGGTCGTCGGGATGACGTAGTGGCGCGGTTCGCCCGGCAGGAGATACCACGCGGGAAGGTCCCTCTCGAAAACGATCGCACCGCGCGCGTCGAGACCGCGCGCGTGGAGGCTCGTGAAGAACGCGTGGGCCGAGCCGTCGTTCGTGAGATCGAAGGCGACGTCGTGCGTCGTCGCCCGGGCGTTCGCGAACGTGATGGTCTGCGTCGCCGTGGGCGGTGCGAGAAACAGCGGAATGCTGAAACGCGTGCGTAGCGCGATCCCGTTCCTCGGATCGTCGTCGGCGGGTAGCTCGTTCGCGATGATGCGATAGTAGCGTTCGGTCGCATCGCGTCGGCCCGTGTAGGCGATCCGAATATCGCGTTTCGCGTTCGGGGCGATCGTGACGATCTGCGGGAAAACGATGAGGTCGTCCGTCGGATCGAGCTGCGGCGAACCGTCCGGCAGCTGCCGCCATGTATACGCACGGACGGAGAAGCGCACGGGCGCCGACGCTTCGTTTCCGAGCGCGAGATTCGTCGCTTCGTCGCCGGGCGCGATCGAGAGTCGTGTCGGCGTTACGTTCACGCTCGAAGCGTGCGCGGCGCCGGGTGCGGAGACGAGCGCGGCGACGAGCGCCGCGAAGCCTCCACGCGTGAGCAGCCTCCCGAACACGCCGCGGCTCAGAACGAGACGGTCGTCGTTACGGAGTCGGTGTACGAGCCGACGGGCTTGTCCTGGCCGGCCGGGATCGAACCGCAGACGTTATACGTGCGCGCGACGATGCTCGGGGCACTCGTCGTCAGAAACGCGCTGCCCGTCGTCGCCGCGGTGCCGTCGCCCCACGCCGTCGTGTACGCGCAGGCCGCACCGGGGGTGTTCGCCGACGGGATGTAGAGATTGTACTTGAGCAGATCGGCCGCGCTGTCTTTGACGTAGCGCTGCGCCGACGTGGAGTTGGTTCCCGCACCCATCGCGATCGTCGGGATCGAACCGTTCGTGCACGTGGTCGCAACCGTCGTATTGACTTGCAGGGCGGCCGTTGCGTTCGCGTTCGCGCCGTCGTAGCCGCCGAAGGCGAGCGGTTGGGCGGTGATCGTGCAGCTCGCGAGGATGTTCGCCGTGACGGCCATCGTGCCGGTGCTGGAGCCGGCTTGAGCGGCGAGCGGGGCGACGAGTAGCGACGCGGAGGCGGCGAGCGTGAGGAAAGACGCCTTGTTGATAAGCGTGAGGGAGCGTGACATGGTGAGCGAGGCCTTTCTGGATTTGCGGCCCGAGGCGACCTAGTAGTGGTCGGTCGTCGGAGCCCGGCGGTTTAGTATTCGGCATACCGACGGGTGATAATTGATCCCGGATTTACGGGGAAAATCGACCGTGGGTCGGCTCACAGGCCCGCCCCCAC
>CAZZZK010000145.1:0-6655 GCA_964658555.1 Vulcanimicrobiota bacterium
AGTCGAGCGCGAAGACGGGGATACCGGTCGCGCGGGCGAGCGCGACCGTCAACCGGCGCGACCGAACCGGTGAGCCGTGCGTGTACGCTCCGCCGTGCAGGAAGACGATCGCCCGATCGTGCGGTTCGCCGCTCGTGAGGATCCACTCTCCGCGCAGGTTCGGCTGCGTCGCGGCGACGACGAACGTCCGCCGCGTCAGCACGAGATCTCGCGGAGCGTACGGTGCGGGATGAGACGCGGTCCGGCCGCGGATCGAGGCGCGCAGCGCGAGGCGAACCGCCTTCGATTGCCAACTCGCCATCAATTCGGATTCACGGGCGCGTGCGGGGCGCGGAGCGTACGTAGGTAAACACGACCGCGGAATCCGGTTCGAAGCGCCGGTGACGAGGCCTCCCGCCCGCGCAGCGGGCGAACGGCGCCCGGGACCCGAACCCGCGACGCGTGCCCGCCACACGTTCGTCGAGACCGCCGGGACCGCGCGGCCTCGAAGTCCTCGGATTTTTCGGCGACGGCACCTTCGGGGGGACGCTTCGCTTCCTCGAATCGCAGGCACGGCGTCACGGCCCGATCGTCGCGTTCGGGATCGGTGCGCGCACGCTCTACCTGCTCGACGATCCCGAACTCGTGCGCCAAGTCCTGGTCGTACAGCAGCACCGCTTCGCGCGTTCGACGGGAGCCGCGCTGCTGCGCGAGATCGTCGGCGTGAGCCTCGTGACGGCCGAAGAGCCGATCCATCGCGCGCGCCGGCGCATGATGCAGCCGGCGTTCGGCCGCGCCCGGATCCTCGAGTACGCCGCCGTCGCCGCGGAGGAAGCGCGAGCGCTGGCCGCCGCGTGGCGCGCGGGGCGGCTCGTCGACGCGGGTGCCGCGATGGCGCGCATCACCCTCGCGATCGCCGGCCGGACGCTCTTCGGAGCCGACGTCGGCGGACGCGCCGAAGCGATGACGGCCGCGCTCGCCCCCGCGCTGCGAACGATCTCCGCGCTCGGTCCGCTCTTGGAAGCGTTGCCGCCGTGGGTCGGCGGCGTCCGGCGCCGGCTCCCGCTCGCTTCGAACGCGCGCTTCGCGGCCGCGCGGCGGGCGCTCGAAGCGATCCTCGGCGAGGCGATCGCGCGCCGCCGGGCCGCGCCGGACGGCCGCGACGACCTCCTCTCGCTGATCCTCGCCGCGCGCGATACGGACGGCACGACGTTCGACGATCGCGCCGTCGCGGACGAACTCGCGACGCTGCTGCTCGCGGGGCACGAGACGACCGCGACCGCGCTGACGTGGACGTGGTATCTGCTCGCGCAATCGCCTGCCGTCGAAGCCCGCCTGCATGCCGAAGTGGACGCGCTCGGCCGCGATCCGGAGCCGGCCGATCTCGAAGAAAACCTGACGTACGCGAACGCCGTCTTCGCCGAAGCGCTGCGCATCTATCCGCCGGCGTCGGCGTTCGGGCGTCGCGCGCTCGAGGTATGCCGCCTCGGCGGCTTCGAGATCGAGCGCGGGGCGGGGATCGTGATCAGTCCGTACGTCTCCCATCGCAACCCCGCGTGGTTCCCCGAGCCCGAACGGTTCGCGCCCGAGCGCTGGGAACGCCCGGCGTGGCCCGAATTCGCCTACGTCCCGTTCGGCGGCGGAGCGCGACGCTGCATCGGCGACGCGTTCGCGCGCGCCGAGGCGGTCCTCGTCCTCGCGACGCTCGCACGGCGCTTCCGGCTGCGGCGCATCGAGCACGACGCGGTCGCGATCGCCACGGCGACGCTGCGCCCGCGGCGCCCGATCGTCGTGCGGCTCGAGGCTCGCGGAGCGCAGTGAGCCGTCACCGCCGAAGCGAACGATGCGGGATGCGTTCGCGCCCGTTCTTTCGCCGCGTCGCGTTCGCGTGGGTCGCCGCGGGCGCGCTCGGCCTCGCACCGCTCCCTCCCGACCCCAAGCTGACGCTGACGAACCAGTCGCTGACGATCCTCACGAACGACGGCCGCATCATCTCGAGCGCGATCGTGTGCCCCGGCTATCAGTTCGATCAGCTCGGCGTCGCCGGGCCGCGGCTCTCGCCCGATCAGCATTGGGTGCTCGTCGACATCCTCGGGCCGTTCGCTCCGGGGAACGTCGTTCGCAACCACGCGATCGTGCAGGTCCGAACGGGCCGGTACGTGATCTCGCCGCAATTCAAGCGCTATCTCGGCGCGCCCGTCACCCTGCGACCGCTGCACTGGGCGAGCGGCCGGCTCGCGACGCTCGGCTACGAGGACGGGACGTCCGCCGATCTGCACGATCCGCCGCGGGTGCCGTTCCCGGCCGTCGCCTGCGCGCCGCCGACCCCGCGCTAGCCCGCGCGAACGGAGAGCGCGCCGCGCGCTGCGAAGCCGAAGCGATGGTCGAAGCCGCCGAGATCCTGCGCCTACCGTCGCCCGCGCCCAAGCCGCAGTCGATCGCGTTCGACGGAACGTCGCTGTGGATCGGGTCGCGCGAGACCCACCGCATCTACGCGCTCGATCCGGCGACGTGGACCGTTCGCGAAGAAGCGTCGGCACCCGGAACGCCGTGGGGCATGACGGTGGTCGGCGACGAGCTCCGCGTGCTGTGCGGCGAAACGGACGACGACACGCGCATCATCCGCCGCTTCGTCCCGGGCCACGGGTTCAAGAGCGCCGATGCGATCGCGGTCCCCGAGGATACGGGTTCGCAGCTCGGGTACGACGGCGACCGGCTCTACGTCAGTCAGTTCTACAAGCGCCGTATCCTCTCGCTCGACGAGCACGGCGAGATCGGGTCGACGATCCAACTCGAGCGCGACATTTGCGGACAGGTCGTCGTCGGCGGCCGCTTCTATCTCGTCACGACCGAGGCCGAAGACGGCGGCCCGTACTATCTCACCCGCGTCGACGCGCGATCGCAGGCACCCGTGATCGAGGATCTCGCGAGCATCGGCTTCGAGGGACGCGGCCTCGCCTACGACGGCGAACGCTTCTGGTGCAATCATCGCGAAGCGGACGAAGTCGTCGCGTTCGCGGTCGCCCTCTAGCGGCCGAACGGCGCGGAGGCCGCGCTCATTGGTGAGCCGGGCCGTCCTCGACCTGCGGTCCGCTTTTGAAGACGTGGAAGAGCAGCACGAGCGACGGAACGAGCAGGACGCTACCCGCGGCGACGAGCCAGAGGAATGCCCGCAGCGTCGCTTCGGGCGCGGCCGCTTCGCTGAACGTCGGGCCGCCCGGGATGAGATAGGGCTCCTGCGAGGCGTACCAGCCGGCGAGGACGGCGATCGTCTCGCCCGCGACCGCGAAGCGCGCGAGCGCGTAACGCCTGCCCACGAGCGCGAAGAGTACGAGAAACCCGAGCGCCATCGCGATGCCGATCCCCGGCAGCGCCTGCGGCTGCGAGAGCTTCGCGAGCGTTCCGGGCTCGGTCAGCCGCGCGACCAGGAGCGCGAGCGCGCCGATCGCCGCGAGGACGAACGTCGACCAGATGCCGCGCATCCGGAAATCGTGCTGCAGCTCGCCGCGCGTCTCCCACGTGAGGAAGACGGCCGCGATCTGCGCGCACAGCGCGACGGCGAATACGCCGATCGTGAGCGCGAAGGGACTCGTCCACGCGTAGCTGCCGACGGTCAGGCCGCCGACGGCCGCTCCGAAGAAGAAGGGCGCGAGGATGCTCGCCACGCCGAAGATCTTCGCCCAGAGGCGCGAGACGAAGGCGATGCGGTACGCGGCCTGCCGGAACGCATAGGCCGCGCCCCGCAGGATGATGCCGACGAGCACGAGGCTGAGCGGGACGTAGAGCCCGACCGAAAGCTCCGCGAAGGCGGGCGGAAAACACGTGAAGAGCAGGACGATGAGGAAGATCAGCCAGACGTGATTGGTCTCCCACACGGGCCCGATCGCGTGGCCGATCACGGCCTGCTGCCGTTCGCGGCGCGGTCCCGAGGCGAGCATATCCCACACGCCGCTGCCGAAATCGGCGCCGCCGAAGATCGCGTACAGCGCGATCGCGAGGAGCGCGACCGCCGCGACCAACAGCTGCGAGGTGATCACGTCTGCGGCATCGCGCGTGCCGGCGGCTCCGTCTTCTCGTCGCTGCGCATGCGGAGCAGCAGATAGACGAGCGTCGTCGCGAGGAAGAGATAGAGCAGCGTGAAGCCGTAGAAGGCGACGTCGAGCGCGGGTGCCGTCGTCACGGCGTCCTTCGTACGCAGGAATCCGTGCGCGATCCACGGCTGCCGCCCGAGTTCCGTCACCATCCAGCCCGCTTCCATCGCGACGAACGCGAGCGGTCCCGCGGCGATCAGCGCGAACTTGAGCGGCCGCGTCGGATCGCGGCGGCCGATCTTCGTCTTCCACGCCCACCAGCCGGCGATCAGCAGCAGCGTGCTGCCGGAGCCGACCATCGTATCGAACATCAGATGGACCGGGAGCACGACGGGTTCGTCGTCGCGCGGGAACGCGTCGAGGCCGCGCACCGTCGCGTTCGGATCGCCGTCCGCGAGGATGCTGAGGACCTTCGGGATCGCGATCGCGTACGGCGTCGTGTGGGTCGCCTCGTCGGGGATGCCGCCGATCTGCAGCGCCGCACCCGTCTCCGTCTTGAAGAGGCTCTCCATCGCGGCGAGTTTGATCGGTTCCGCCTTCGCATCGAACCGGGCGGAGAAATCGCCCGCGACGAGCTGCAGCGGGATCGCCGCCGCACCGACGAGCATCGCCACCCGCAAGCCCGCATGCGCGTATCGATTCGCCGGCTCGCGCAGGAGCGTCAGCGCGTACATCGCGGCGACGGCGAAGGCCGTGAAGACGTATGCGGAGAGCGTCGTGTGAATCACCTCGGTCGGCATCGCCGGATTGAGGACGGCTTGCAGCGGATGAATGTTCACGGCCTTACCATCGACGACGTCGAATCCGGTCGGCGTATTCATCCACGCGTTGACCGACACGACGAACGCCGCGGAGAGCGCGCCCGAGATCGCGATCGGGAACGAGCACAGCCAATGCTGCAGGGGCGAGAGGCGCTCCCAGCCGTAGAGGTAGATCCCGACGAAGATCGCCTCGATGAAGAATGCGAAGCCCTCGGCCGAGAACGGGACGCCGATGATCGCGCCGGCATGGCGCATGAACTCGGGCCAGAGCAGGCCGAGCTCGAACGAAAGCGTCGTCCCCGAGACCGCACCGATCGCGAAGAGGAGCAACATGGCACGCGACCACGTCCGAGCGAGTCGGTAGTAATTCGGGTTTTTCGTTCGCAGCCACAGGCCTTCGACGATGACGAGCAGGAGCGGCAGGCCGACGCCGAGCGCGGCGAAGATGTAGTGGAAGGCGAGCGAGGTCCCCATTTGGGCGCGGGCCGCGAGCAGGTGGTTCACGACCCTATCTTACCGCGTTCCGCGCGCTCCGAAGAGAGCGAATGTCGCAGTCGCGCCCCGCTCAGCCGTCGTAGCCGTTCGCGCGAGCGAGCGCGACCATCTCGCGCATCCGCGGGTGATCTCCGGAGATGCCCTTCTCCCACGTCTCGAAGCGCGGCACGGGCTCGCCGACGAGGAAGAGAAAATAGTACGCCGACAAGGGGCCGACGAAGGCGAAGCGCGCCGTGATATCCGCCGCGAGCTCGTCGTAGCTCGCGAACGACCGCAGGTACGCCCGGAATCCGCCGGGCCGGCCGTCGAGTTCGAGCAGCGTCGCGGCGTTGGCGATCGTCGCCCGAATCTTACGCGGCGTGCGCACGACGCCGCCGTCCGCCGTGATGCGCTCGACGTCGGCATCGTCGAACGCGGCGACGATCGCGGGATCGAAGCCGGCGAAGAGGCGTTCGTAGTCCGCCCAGCGCGCGGCGACGGCGCGCCACGACAGGCCCGCTTGGAACACGGCCCGGCTCATCACCGCGAGATAGTCCCGCAGCGCCTCCGGCCGGATCCGCTCGGGGATCGTGGGCGTCATCGCGAGAGCTCGCGCACGCGCTCGCCGAGGGTCGCGAGGAACGCGTCGCGCGATTCGCCGGCCGGACGAAAGAGCGGCGATCCGAAGCGCAGGGTCACGTCGTACCGGTCGCTACGGCGGTACGCGAGCCCGGCCGGAACGATCGGGATCGGACGCCGCAGCGTTCGTTCCGCGCGAGCCGCGATCGCGAGCAAGCCCGGCCGGAACGGCAGAAAATCGTCGTCACCCGTCTTGCGGGACCGCGTCGGATCGATCGTCGGATGGCCCTCCGGGAAGACGACGAGCAGGTCGCCCCGGACGAGCAGCTTCGTCGAGAGTTCGAGCGCGCGGCGCGTGTAGCGCAACACCTCGCCGCGCTCGAACGCGCCGCCCGCGCCGTCGAGATTCTCCGCCCGCAGGCCGACCGGGAATTCCGAGATCCGGCAGACCGTCTCCATGATCCGGCGCTGCACGCGCGAGCGGGCCCAGTCCAGCGCGACGAAGATGTGCGGCGAGCGGCGCAAGCTCGCGACGAGCGCGACGCCGTCGTGGAGGTGATGGTAATGACGCGCGGCGATCACCGCGGGACCGCGTTCGGGGACGTGTTCGAGGCCTTCGACCGCGACCCGAACGTCGCGGCGCATGGCCCACCAGGCGATGGCGCGCGGCCCGAGCGCGCCGAGCGGGTTCACGCCGCGATCGGCTGCCGCCGGTCGCGCCCGGGGCCGGGCGGCCGGAGCGCGAGCGACGCGGGGAGCAGACTGAGCGCG
>CAZZZK010000146.1:0-6590 GCA_964658555.1 Vulcanimicrobiota bacterium
TCCTCGTCCCCGCCGCCGAGCGGCCCGAGACCCTCGTCTTCTTCCTCTTCTTTTTCCGTCTCTTCGTCTTCGTCTTCGAGGACGTAGCCTTCGTCGACCTCATCCTCTTCGACCGCCGGCTCTTCTTCGAGCACGTCGGCATCGAGGACGTCGTCGCCGAGACCGCCGAGGCGGCCCATCGCGCCGCCCTCGTCGCCTTCCGGCGCCGACGGCATCACGCTTCGCGGCGAAGCCTGCGCGGCCGCGACTTCTTCGTCGCTCGCTTCGGTCTCTTCGTCTTCGTCGGCGTCGGTCGCCGTGGCGCCCTCCGCCGTCTCTTCGATCCCGACGCCGCCCTCGACGTCGGTCGCGACCGCGCGCTGCTGCTCCATCTCGCGTGCGGCGACCATCGTCTGCGAGATGCGCGGATCGTCGTCGCCGACGAGTAGGCCGATATCTTTGGCCGTCTCCGCCATGTCGTCGTCTTGGATCTTGATCTCGATCTCTTCGCGGTTCTCGGTGAGCACTTTCACGTCGAGCGCGAGCGATTGGAGTTCCTTGATGAGGACCTTGAACGACTCCGGGACGCCCGGTTCCATGACGTTCTCGCCCTTGACGATCGCCTCGTACGTCTTGACGCGGCCGACGACGTCGTCCGATTTGACGGTGAGCAGTTCTTGCAGCGTGTACGCGGCGCCGTACGCTTCGAGCGCCCAGACTTCCATCTCGCCGAAGCGCTGACCGCCGAACTGGGCCTTGCCGCCGAGCGGCTGCTGCGTGATCATGGAGTACGGGCCCGTCGAACGCGCGTGGATCTTGTCGTCCACGAGATGCGCGAGCTTGAGCATGTAAATCATCCCGACCGTAATCGGGCGGTTGAAGCGTTCGCCGCTGCGGCCGTCGCGTAACCACGTCTTGCCGTCGGCGGGTAAGCCCGCGTCCATCAGCCATTCGGCGATATCCTCGGCGTGCGCGCCGTCGAAGACGGGCGTCGCGATATGCATGTCGAGCATGCGCGCCGCCCAGCCGAGATGGGTCTCCATGATCTGCCCGAGGTTCATGCGCGACGGAACGCCGAGCGGGTTGAGAACGATATCGACGGGCGTCCCGTCTTCCGTGTACGGCATGTCCTCTTCGGGCAGCACCTTCGCGATGACGCCCTTGTTGCCGTGACGGCCCGCCATCTTATCGCCCTGCAGAATCTTTCGCTTCTGAGCGACGTAGACGCGCACGAGATGGCTCACGCCCGGCGAGAGTTCGTCGCCGTTCTCGCGCGAGAACATCTTGACGTCGATGATCTTGCCTTTTTCACCGTGCGGCACTTTGAGCGAGGTGTCGCGAACCTCGCGCGACTTCTCGCCGAAGATCGCGCGGAGCAACCGCTCCTCGGCGGTGAGCTCGGTCTCGCCCTTCGGCGTGACCTTCCCGACGAGGATGTCTTCGGGCCGAACCTCGGCGCCGATGCGGATGATGCCGTTCTCGTCGAGATCCTTGAGCGCGTCCTCGCCGACGTTGGGGATGTCGCGGGTGATCTCTTCGGGCCCGAGCTTCGTATCGCGGGCTTCGCACTCGTACTCCTCGATGTGGATCGAGGTGAAGCGATCGTCCTTGACCATCCGCTCGGAGATCAGGATCGCGTCTTCGTAGTTGAAGCCTTCCCACGGCATGAACGCCACGAGAACGTTCTGCCCGAGCGCCATCTCGCCCTGATCGCTCGACGGACCGTCCGCGAGGATCTGTCCGCGAACGACGTGTTCTCCGACGACGACGATCGGCGTTTGATTGATGCACGTGCCGGCGTTCGAGCGCGTGTATTTGAGAAGATCGTACGACTTTTCGAGGCCGGTCTCGTCGCCTTTGACGACCACCTGCTTCGCGTCGACCATCAGGACCTCGCCCGACTCGTCCGCGAGGACGCAGCCGCCCGAATCCTTCGCCGCGCGATACTCCATGCCGGTGCCGATGATCGGTGCCTGCGGCCGGAGTAGCGGCACAGCTTGTCGCTGCATGTTCGCGCCCATGAGCGCGCGATTCGCATCGTCGTGCTCGAGGAACGGGATGAGCGCCGTCGCGACGGAGACGATCTGCTTGGGCGAGACGTCCATGAGCTGCACGCGCTCGGGCGGCTCCGTTACGTACTCTTCGGCATAGCGCGCGATGACTTGCTCGGCCGTGATCTGGCCGTCGCCGTCGAGCGGCGTGTTCGCCTGCGCGATGATGTATTCGTCTTCGCGATCGGCCGTGAGGTAGCGGAGTTCGTTGCTGACGAGCCCGTCCGTGACGATGCGATACGGCGTCTCGATGAAGCCGTACCGGTTGACGCGCGCGTAGCTCGCGAGCGAACCGATGAGCCCGATGTTCGGACCTTCCGGCGTTTCGATCGGGCAGATGCGCCCGTAGTGCGAGTGGTGGACGTCGCGCACTTCGAAGCCCGCGCGCTCGCGCGAAAGGCCGCCCGGCCCGAGGGCCGAGAGCCGGCGCTTGTGCGTCAGCTCCGCGAGCGAGTTCGTCTGGTCCATGAACTGCGAGAGCTGCGAGGAGCCGAAGAACTCTTTGATCGCCGCGACGACCGGGCGAATGTTGATCAGCGCTTGCGGCGTGACCGTCTCGATGTCCTGAACGGTCATGCGCTCGCGGACGACGCGCTCGAGGCGCAGGAGCCCGACGCGGAACTGATTCTGCAGCAGTTCGCCGACCGAGCGGATGCGACGGTTTCCGAGGTGGTCGATATCGTCGACGTGCGCGAGCGGCTTGCCGTCCGGACCCGGGGTCTTGGTCGCGACTTTGAGCAGCCGGCGGATGACCGCGATCATATCGGCGCGCACGAGGCAACGCTTCTCGATCGACGGCGCGGTGGTCCCGGTGAGCGTGTACTCCTGGAGCTCGGCACGCGTCGGATTCTGCAGTTTCCCGTTGAGCTTGTACCGGCCGACGCCCGCGAGATCGTAGCGCTTCTCGTCGAAGAACAGCGATTCGAGAAGCTTTTCGGCGTTCTCGGCGTTCTCGGGCTCGCCCGGCCGGAGCTTCTTGTAGATCTCTTTGAGCGCGTCCTCACGCGTCTTGATGTCTTTGTCTTTTTCGAGGCAGTTGACGACGAGCGGCGAGTGATCGAAGAGATCGAGGATCGCCTCGTCCGTCTCCCAGTTGCAGCCGAGATCCGGCCGCGTCAACGCGCGCACGAACGTCGTGACGTAGATCTTGCGATTCTTATCGATGCGAACGCCGACCGTGCCCTCGGTCTCGTCGTTCTTCGTGCCGTTGTCGGTCTCGAATTCGATCCACGCGCCGCGGTTGGGAATGATCGTCGCGTTGTACGTCGGCCGGCTGTTCGTATCGACGTCCTGGAGGAAGTAGACGCCGGGCGACCGGACGAGCTGACTCACGATCACGCGCTCCGCGCCGTTGATCATGAACGTGCCCTTGTCCGTCATGAGCGGGAAATCGCCCATGAAAATTTCCTGGTCGGGGATGCCCTTGATCTCGCCCGACTCGGCCGTGATGAGGCGGACGCGGACGCGAAGCGGCGCGGAATACGTCATGTCGCGCTCGCGGCATTCCTCGACCGTGTATTTCGGTTCGCCGAGCGAGTGCTCCCCGAACTCGAGCACGAGATTCCCCGTGAAATCCTTGATCGGCGAGATCGATTCGAACGCGTCCTTGAGGCCGTCCGTGATGAACCACTTGAAGGAGGCCTTCTGCAGTTCGATCAGGTCGGGGAGTTCGAGGACGTCGGCGATCTTGGCGAAGGAATGGCGCTTGCGCTTGGCGCCCGGGTCGGCGAAGCGCTCGACGACGAAGGCTTCCGTCTCCGGAGCGAAGGCGCTCGCGGTCGGGACCGGGGCAAGGGTCGTGACCCCTCCCTCTTCGGCCCGCGTCGCCCGCTTCGAGCGTGCCGCTTTCGCGGCCGGCGCTTTCGCTGAAGACGATTTGGGGGCCATAGATTTCGCCATACTTATAGTTTTTCTCTCACCGAACGACAGCGAGGACCGCGTGCAGGAAAAGACTGAAAGGCCAGCGAGTCGCCTCGCCCGCCTGAGCTCCGCGCGGTTCCCAAGGGCATAGACGCCAATGGTAGCACGAGCGACGGGGATTGAAAAGGGGCAAACACGCTTGCCCGGTGACGGCCGTCACTGTTTCCCGACGAGGACGGACTCCCTCCGGCCGGAGGATCAGCGCCGATCGCGGATCTCGCACGCCGTCGACGGAACGAAGCGCCGGTAGCGTTGCGTTAGACGAATACAAGGAGACGTTTATGAAAATCTTCCGCTCGCTCGCTTTCGCGTTCACGACCGCCCTACTCGCGTCCACCCCGGCGTTCGCGCTTGACGCACACCCGCAGACGACCGGCTTCGGCGCCCGGCCGCAGACGGTCGCCGTGATGCGGCACCATCACCGCAAGCATCATCGCAAGCCGTGCCGCGACGCGCGGGGCCGCTTCACGAAGTGCTGATCTGACGCCGGCCGCCCCGGCGGTAGGCATTCGATGATTAAGAAAGACCCCGCTCGCGGAACGAGCGGGGTCTTTCTTTCGGCTAACGAGCGATCTCGCTACCCGTAGGCGGCCCTGAGGCCGATCCTACCGGTAGGACGAAGAGCGGCTCTGGAAGCAGTCGCGGCAGTACACGGGCTTGTCGCCGCGCGGCTGGAACGGCACTTCCGCCGTCTGTCCGCACTGGCTGCACGTCGTCTGGAACATCTCGCGGCCTGCGCCGCGCGAAGCTCCGGCGCCGCCGCCGGCACCGGCGTAGCTTCCGCCGCCGCCGCTACCGCCGGCCGCACCGCGCTGCGCCTTGCGGGCAGAGCGGCACTCGGGGCAACGATTCGGCTTGTTCTGGAAGCCTTTGCTCGCGAAGAACTGCTGTTCGCCGGAGCTAAAAATGAACTGACTGTTGCAGTCAACGCAGTTCAGGGTTTCATCAGTATACACGTTCGGGTCTTCTCCTGGCGTCTGTCACGTTCGTCCCCGCTGAGTACCTGATGGGAGCTGACTGCTTCTACCGGACCGCGATGGTTTCGAGCCGGGCGGCGTGACGCCATAAGTACCCGCACCGGCTGCAGGCACTATAACACACTCCTAGTTGAGATGGTTCAACTTTACGGAAAAAAATTGCGTCCTCCGGCAGGAACACGTTAATCGAGCGAGATCGCCATCGGCTGGTGCTCGATCCCGGCGTCCCACAGCCGCTCTCCGTCGTCGACGAAGCCCGCGCGCGCGTAGAACGCACGTGCGTGCACTTGCGCGTGCAGCTCGGCGCGCCGGAAGCCGTGTCGCTTCGCCTCGATCATTAAGCTCCGTAACAAAAGGGCGCCCGCCCCGCGGCCGCGATGCGTCGCTTCGACCGCCATCCGTCCGATGCGTACGGTGTCCGGACGGGCCCGGTAATAGCGGCCGGTCGCGACGGCGTCGGCGCCGTCGCGTACGAGCGCGTGCACGGCCTCCGAGCCCTCCGCGTCGTACTCGTCGAGTTCGAGCTCGGGCGGAACGCCCTGTTCCTCGACGAATACGCGCACGCGGATCGCGAGCGCTTCGCGCAATCGCACCGCATCGCTAATGTCGAAGAACTCAACGATCACGATCGCCTGCGCACTCTGCGTCGGCAGCGCACCCGAGCCGTATCTCGCGGCGGCCCTCGACGCGATCGCGGATTGCGTCGACATGCTCGTCGTCAACGACAACGGCGGCGATGCGAGCCCCAACCGCGCGACGCTCGCGGCGAGCGCGTTCGGGGCGCGCGGCGCGCTGCGGGTCGAGCGGCATCCGTTCGTCGATTTCGCGGACATGCGAGACCGTGCGTTCGCGCAACTGCGTTCGCTCCCGCGCGCACCGGATTGGGTCCTCTTCTTGGATGCGGACGAGGTGCATGGGCGGCAGCTTCGCTACGTCGCACGCGAACTATTGCCCGCTCTCTCCCGCGACGTCGGCAGCGTCGACGCGTACACGTACCATCACGTCGGAACGTATCGCTGGATCACCGATATCGCGCGGCGATTCATGTTCTACCGCTACGCGCCGGAGTTGCGCTGGACGAACGCGGTCCACGAAAAGATCGTCGGACTCGCGGGCCGAGCGCTCGTCCTTCCGTACGTCTACCATCACTACGGAAACGTCCTGACGCCGCGGATGCTCGCGCGCAAACACCTGCAGTACTACGCGCTCGGGAACGCCGTGCCGAAACCGCCGGACCCGGCCGACGCGAACGACGAGATCTTCCTCGCGCAGGCCGCGCGCGTACGTCCGTATCGCGGCGCGCATCCGCACGCCGTCCGCGAGACGATCGCGGCGTTCGAAGGCGTGCATCGCGACGCGTTCGCGGCGATCGACGCGGGGTTCCGCGCGCGGCGCACGCTGTCGATGCGCGCGTTCGCGACCGGCCGATCGGTCGTCGAACAGCTGCGCGTCGAACTGCGGCGGGTCGAGCATCCGCGGCTCTACCGGGCGCGATCGCACGCGTCGTGAGCGAACCGCACGCGCGCATCCACCTCGTCACGGGCCTGCTCGAACGGCGCGGCGCGCTCTTGCTCGCCGCGTCGAAATATCCCAATCACGAGCGGCCGCTGTGGAACCTGCCGGGCGGCCGGCAGCGTCCGGGCGAACTGTTCGCGCAGACGCT